>CAJGDZ010000073.1 GCA_904502055.1 uncultured Clostridia bacterium
ATTATGGACGAGATCGAGGCGGCACTGGACGAGGTCAACGTGGCACGTCTGGCCGAGTACATCAAGCGTTACTCCGACAGCACGCAGTTTGTTATGATCACACACCGCCGCGGCACCATGGAGGCGGCCAATATGCTCTACGGTGTTACCATGCCCGAGCGCGGCATTTCCAAGGTGCTTGGGCTTGACGTGAGCGAAATTTCCAAGAAGAAGGGAGACGATTGGGATGGCATTTTTGGATAAGCTGAAGGCAGGCCTTTCCAAGACCAAGAACGCGATCCTCGGCCAGGTGGATAACGTCCTGAAGGCTTTTGTTAAGATCGATGAGGATTTTCTTGACGAGCTGGAGGAGCTTCTCATCTGCGCCGACGTGGGTGTTGGCGCGACGGAGGACATCATCGACGAGCTTCGCGAGCGCATTAAGGACGGACGTCTGAAGCAAAAGGAGGACGTGCTGGCGGCACTCCGCGAGATCCTTGGCGAGATGATCGGCGAGGGTGCTCCCCTTACCTTAAGTACAAAGCCGTCGGTCATTCTGGTGATCGGCGTGAACGGGGCGGGCAAGACCACCTCGATCGGAAAAATCACCAACATCCTTAAAAACGAAGGCAAAAAGGTCGTGGTGGCGGCGGCGGACACCTTCCGCGCGGCGGCGATCGACCAGCTTGCCGTTTGGTGTGATCGCTCGGGCGTGACGCTCGTGAGACAAAACGAGGGCAGCGACCCGGCGGCGGTGGTTTTTGATGCGGCGCAGTACGCAAGGAGCCACGACGCGGACGTTCTGGTTATCGACACCGCAGGGCGTCTCCACAACAAGAAAAATTTGATGAACGAGCTGGAGAAGATCAGCCGCGTGATCGACCGCGAGCTTCCGGGCGCGTGCCGCGAGAACCTTTTGGTTCTGGACGCCACGACGGGGCAGAATGCCATTTTGCAGGCCAAGGAGTTCAAGAATGCGGCAGAGCTTACCGGTCTTGTGCTTAACAAGATGGACGGCACAGCCAAGGGCGGCATTGTCATCTCGATCAAGCGCGAGCTGGATATTCCGGTGAAATTCATCGGTGTCGGTGAGCAGATCGACGATATGCAGGAATTTGATTCGGATGAATTTATCCGTGCCTTTTTTGAGTGAGGAAGCTATGGAATTTGTCATTGCATCGCGAAACGCACATAAGAAAAAGGAGCTGGAGACCATCCTCTCGGAGAGTCTTGGCTCGGTCAAGCTGTATTCGCTTGACGAGGTAGGGATTTTCGGTGAGATCGAGGAGGACGGAGAGACCTTCGCACAGAATGCGCTCATCAAGGCGCGTGCGGCGGCGGCCTCGGGCAAGCCCGGCATCGGGGACGATTCGGGGCTTTGCGTAAGGGCACTTGGCGGCGCACCCGGCGTGTATTCGGCGCGTTATGCGGGCGAGCACGGCGACGATGCGGCAAACAACCAAAAGCTCCAGGAGGAGCTTGCGGGTAAGAGCGACCGCGGCGCGTACTTTGTCTCGGCGGTGGCCTGCGTATTTCCCGACGGCCGTGAGCTTGTCGTGGAGGGAAGGACCGAGGGCGTCATTATCAAGGAGCCCAGAGGAAGCGGCGGCTTCGGCTACGATCCGTATTTTTTGTACGAGCCGCTGGGCAAGACCTTTTCGGAGCTGACGGCGGACGAGAAAAATGCGGTCAGCCACAGAGGCAAGGCGGTACGCGCGCTTGCTGAAAAATTAGCAGAGCTTGGTTAAAGCGAAAGGAAAACTATGTTGACATCGAAGCAAAGAGCGCATTTGCGCTCACTTGCCGTACACGAGCCGACCATTATGCAGATCGGCAAGGGCGGCATTGGAGAAAATCTGATCAAAACCGTGTCGGATGCGCTGGAAGCACGTGAGCTCATCAAGCTTTCGGTGCTGGAAAACAGCGACGAAACGCCGAAAAGCGCGGCCGAGGCTTTGGCCGAGGAGACGGGCGCTGACGTGGTGGCGGTGACGGGACGAAAGATCGTTCTGTACCGCGAGTCCGAAAAACACAAAAAAATTGAGCTGTAAGACCATGGAAAACGAGCAGGATATCCGTGTGGGCATATACGGCGGCACCTTTTCGCCCATCCACAACGGACACGTAAACGCCGCGAAGCTCTTTATGGAGCAGATGCGCTTGGATTATCTCTTTGTTATTCCGGCCGCCATCCCGCCGCACAAGCAGATCGATGCCTCGGACGATCCGATGCATCGCCTGAATATGTGCGCACTCGCCTTTGGCGATATGGACGGCGTGGTGGTTTCGGATATGGAGATCAAGCGGGGAGGAAAAAGCTATACGGTGGATACGCTCAGGGAGCTTTCCGCCAAGGGACGTCGGCTTTTGCTTTTGTGCGGAACCGATATGGTGCTTTCCTTTGATACCTGGTATCAGTATAAGGAGATCCTCGAGCTGTGCTATCCCGTTTACATTCGCAGAGAGAGCGACAAGATGCTGGATGCCATGATCGTAAGCAAGCTGACCAAATACTACGAGGAGAGCGGAAAGATGTTCCGCAAGATCGTGGGCGAGCCGATGGAGCTTTCCTCAACGGCCATCCGCGAGATGGTTAAGCGCGGGGAGGATATTTCCTCGCTGGTACCGCCCTCGGTGGCGGAGTACATTCGCCTTTACGGCCTCTATCGGGAGGATTGACGTGTTTACGAAGGATCAGCTTGACCGTCTGTATGAGACGGTGAAGGACAGTATGTCGGAAAAACGCTTTCGCCACACGGCGGCGGTGGCCGATATGGCCGAGCGCCTTGGTGCGTTGTTTATGCCGCAAAATGCAGACACGCTTCGCGCGGCGGCGCTTCTTCACGATATTACAAAAGAATATTCTACCGAAAAACAGTTGCAAATTCTCGGCGACTTTGGTATAATGGTAACCGAAACGGATATCCTAACACCAAAGACCCTTCATGCCAGGACCGCCGCACTTGTCATTCCGCGGCTGTATCCCGAATTTGCCGATCCGCTTGTGATAAGCGCGGTGCGCTATCACACAACGGGACGCGCAGGCATGACCATGGCAGAAAAGATCGTGTATTTTGCCGATTACATTGATGAAACGCGTACCTTTCCTGACTGTGTGATGCTCAGGGAAGCGTTTTGGGGCGCAGACCCCGCGCGTATGAGCGAGCAGGATCGGCTGGCGCACTTTAGGAAGCTGCTGGTGCTTTCCTTCGATATGACCATTCGGGCGCTTATTGAGGAGGGAAGAGTCATCAGCGAGGATACCTTTGCGGCGCGCAATCATCTGATCTTGGAGGCAGGGGCTTAATTTTGCTTGGGAGTCCTTTAAAATGCAGGGAAAGAAGATATTGGCGTTTGTGATGCTGTCCTTGGCGGTGTTCTCCTTTTTGGGGGCGTCGCTTGTGACCGATTTGTCCGTGGTGGCGGAGGGATCCGCCGAGGCCGAAGCGGTGGCGAGGGGTGGTGCGTGCAATCTTCTCATTCTCGGCAGGGATAATGCGGCAGGGCTTTGCGACGTGCTGATGCTGGCATCGTTTGACCCGACCTCGGGGCGCCTTTGCCTTTTGCAGATCCCGAGAGATACCTATTTTGCTTATACCAAGGGTAGTTATAAAAAGATAAATGCCGCCCCGCGCGTGCTGGGCGGTGCCGATAGGCTGGCGGACAAGCTTGCCGAGGCGCTCGGCGTGCATATTGACGGATACGTGGAGTTTGACTTGGCTTTTGTCAGTCGGGCGGTGGATATGCTTGGCGGCGTGGAGCTGAATGTGCCGTGTGATATGGATTACGACGATCCCGCCCAGGGGCTTTCTATCCATTTGAAAAAGGGTCTGCAGACGCTTTCGGGCGATGAGGCGGCTTCGTTTGTGCGCTTTCGCTCGGGCTACGTACGGGCAGATCTCGGACGAATGGACGCGCAGAAGCTGTTTTTGGCGGCGTTCGCCAAGGCCTTTTCCGGCAAGATCGGCGCACGGGATGTTCCAAAGACTATGCTGCTGGCTATGCGCTACGTCAAGACCGACATTCGTCTGGACACTGCGATCGCGCTTGCTTCGGGTGCGCGAAGGCTTCCGGGTGAGTCCATCACGGTGCTGACGCTTCCGGGTGAGGAGGTACAGTCGAGCCTTAGCGGCGCGTGGTATTATATCCTCTCGCGTGAGGGCTGTGCCGAGGCGATCGGGCAGTATGTGGGCGGAGAGATCACAGATTTCGATAAAGAGGGGCTGTTTGCCGACAAGAGCCGCGCAGGCTTTTATGACATCTATCAAAGAAAAATATCCGCCGTTCCGTATACCTTTGACGGTCTTATGCGCGACGGCGTGACAATTGAATGAGAATCATTTTGCGGAAGGAAAAAATAAATGGAAAAGAATGAGATTTTGATCAGTGAGGATCTCTCCTCGCTGAAGGGCGCGGATCCGCTGACGCTGGCTAAGGCCATTGCAGATCGACTGGACGCCAAGAAGGGAAACGGTGTAAAGGTGCTTGCCGTGGGCGAGAAGACCTCGATAGCCGATTACTTTGTGTTGTGTACGGGTAATTCCAGCACGCACGTAAAGGCGCTGGCAGGCGAGGCAGAGGACCATATCAGCAAGCGCGAGGTCGAGCCCGACAACGTGGAGGGGCGCGGCAATCACTCCTGGATCGTCATCGACTACGGTAACGTGATCGTCCACGTGTTCAGCCGCGAGGCACGCGAGTTTTACAATCTGGACAAGCTTTACGGTGATAGCAAAACCGTGTTTGAATATTAATTTTTCGAGGTAAAGGCTATGAAATACGATTACATATCCATTGAACCCAAATGGCAAAAGCGTTGGGATGAGGCCAAGATCTTTGAGGCATCGGGAGATCATTCCAAGCCTAAGTTCTACGGTCTTGTCGAGTTCCCGTATCCCAGCGGAGCCGGCATGCACGTCGGACACATCAAGGCGTACTCGGGTCTTGAGGTCATCAGCCGCAAGAGAAGAATGGAGGGCTACAACGTTTTGTTCCCGCTCGGCTTTGACGCATACGGTCTGCCCACTGAGAACTACGCCATCAAGACCGGTATCCACCCCAGAAAGGTGACCGATACCAACATCGAGCGCTTTACCACGCAGCTTAAGCGCGTGGGCTTCTCCTTCGACTGGTCGCGCGTCATTGACACGACCGAGGAGGACTACTACAAATGGACGCAGTATATCTTCCTTAAGATGTTCGAGAAGGGACTTGCCTTCCGCAGCACCGCGCTGGTTAACTACTGCCCTTCGTGTAAGGTAGTTCTCTCTAACGAGGACTCGCAGGGCGGCAAGTGCGACATCTGCCACAGCGACATTATCCAGAAGTCCAAGGACGTATGGTATCTGCGCATTACCGAGTATGCCGACAAGCTCCTTGAGGGTCTTGACAAGGTGGACTATCTGCCGCAGGTCCGTCAGCAGCAGATCAATTGGATCGGTAAGTCTACGGGTGCGTTTGTCAACTTCAGCGTTTCGGGAATCGACGAGACGCTTCGCATCTACACCACGCGTCCCGACACGCTCTTTGGCGTGACCTTTATGGTCATCGCGCCTGAGCATCCGATGATCGACAAGTATGCCGATCGCATCGGCAATATGGACGCCATTCTGGCTTATCGCGAGGAGTGCGCCAAGAAGACCGAGTTTGAGCGTACGCAGATCGTCAAGGACAAGACCGGTGTTCGCATCGAGGGTCTTGCCGCTATCAATCCCGTAAACGGTAAGGAGATCCCGATCTTTATCGCGGACTACGTTATGATGGGCTACGGCACGGGTGCCATTATGGCGGTGCCCGCACACGACGAGAGAGACTATGACTTCGCCAAGAAGTTTGGCCTGGATATCATTCCCGTCATTGAGGGCGGTAACGTGGCTGAGGCAGCGTATACCGGCGACGGCAATATGATCAATTCCGATTTCCTCAACGGCATCACCACCAAGAAGGAAGCCATCGAGAAGATGCTGGCCGTGCTCGGCGAGAAGGGAATCGGTGAGAAGGGCGTTCAGTACAAGATGAAGGACTGGGCGTTCAACCGTCAGCGTTATTGGGGTGAGCCCATCCCGATCGTGCATTGCGAGAAGTGCGGTATGGTTGCCGTTCCGTATGATCAGCTTCCCCTCCGACTTCCCGTTGTCAATGAGTTTGCACCCGGTGAGGGTGGCGAGAGCCCGCTGGCCAAGATCGAGGAATTTGTAAACTGCACGTGTCCGAAGTGCGGCGGAAAGGCCAAGCGCGAGACCGATACCATGCCGCAGTGGGCAGGCTCCTCGTGGTACTTCCTTCGTTACATCGATCCGAAGAACGACGAAAAGCTTGCCGATATGGACGAGATGAAGTATTGGATGCCGGTTGACTGGTACAACGGCGGTATGGAGCACGTGACCCGTCATATGATCTACTCGCGTTTCTGGCACCGCTTCCTTTACGATATCGGTGAGGTTCCGTGTGACGAGCCTTATGCCAAGAGAACGGCGCAGGGTCTGATCCTCGGTCCCGATGGCGAGAAGATGTCCAAGTCCAAGGGCAACGTGGTTGATCCGCTGGACGTTGTGAATGAGTTTGGTGCCGACGTGCTTCGCGTGTACGTTCTGTTTATGGGCGACTACGGAAGTGCCGCACCTTGGTCGGAGAGCAGCGTAAAGGGCTGCAAGCGCTTCCTTGACCGTGTGGCCGACCTTACGGGTATGGTCTCGGATAAGGAAAACAGCAAGCTGGAAAGCTCGTTCCACAAGATGATCAAGAAGGTCTCCGAGGACATTGAGCAGATGAAGTTCAACACCGCGATCGCCGCGATGATGGGGCTTCTCAACGAGATCTACGATGCCGGTTCGCTGACCAAGGATCAACTGATGAGCTTTGTTGCCGTTCTGTGTCCGTTTGCTCCGCACCTTTCGGAGGAGCTTTGGGAGCAGATGGGCGGCGAGGGCTTCTGCTCGCTTGCCGAGTGGCCCAAGTACGACGAGGCCAAGACCATCGATGCTACGGTGGAGATCGCCGTTCAGATCAACGGTAAGGTTCGCGCGAACGTTGAGATCCCGATGAATTGTGAGAAGGACGTGGCCATTGCCGCCGCCAAAGAGGCCGTTGCCTCGTATCTGGAGGGCAAGACCATCGTCAAGGAGATCGCCGTTCCCAACAAGATCGTTAACATTGTAATTAAGCCTTAAAAAAATCCAATAAATTTTTTCAGGGCTATTGACAAGTGAGAATTTTTGTTGTATAATAGCAAAAGAGTATTGTTGCGGAAACGTAACATGCGGAGGGAGGGAATAAGTAATGGCAGAAGTTAGAGTCAAGGAAGGCGAGTCTTTGGACAGTGCCCTTCGTCGCTTTAAACGTCAGTGCGCTCGTTCCGGCGTCCTCACCGAACTTCGCAAGAGAGAACACTACGAAAAGCCGAGTGTTAAGCGTAAGAAGAAGTCTGAAGCCGCAAGAAAGCGCAAATACAAATAATCTTATTTGTCTTTGACAAAGGGGTACGTATTACGTACCCCTTTTTCTTTTTGCTTTAGGAACAAACCGCATTTTTGAGGCATATTTTTGTAATAAAAAAGCAAATAAGGAGAAGAATATGCCAAACAAGAAATATTTTGCTTCGGCAAACGGTACCGAGGGCTTTGCCAATTATTTTCCCGAGGTTTTTGGCGGTTGTCGGCGGCTTTACGTCATTCTCGGCGGTCCCGGGACGGGGAAAAGTCGGTTTTTGAATGAAGTGGCGGCAAGGGGCGGTGAGGTCGAGCGTTATTATTGCTCGTCGGACCCCGAGTCTCTGGACGGTGTGCTGATCGACGGGTGGCTGGGGCTGATCGACGGAACCGCGCCGCACACCTGGGCGATGAGCTCGGTGGGCGCCTTTGAGCAGGTCGTGAATCTTGGTGAGTTTTGGAATCCGCGCGCCCTTACTGCAAAGCGTGCGGAGATCGATGCGCTTTCGGCAAAAAAACGCGCCGCCTATGCCGAGGCGTACGCCTATTTGGCGGCGATCGGAACGACGGAGGAGGGAATTGCGGCGCGCATCGAGGAGGCGCTTGACCGCGCGCGTCTGACGCGCGCCGCAACGCGTCTGCTTCGCGGCGTGGCAAGCAACGGCGGTGGACGGCGGATCGGCTTTTGCTCGGCGCTTAGTATGAGGGGCGAGGCGCATCTTGATACCTACGAAGAAGCGGAGGCGGTAGTTAGGGTCTCGGACAGTAAGGGGCTTGCGTGGCTTTTGCTTCGCGAGCTCGACCGTCAGTGTCTGGCGCGCGGCGTTGCTACACGCGTAGCACCAAGTCCCATCTTTCCCAATCGGCTTGAGGCGATCTCGCTTGAAGGAGCAGGGCGTTCCTTTTTTGTGGGCGAGGGGGAGAATGCGATTTCGGTCAAGCGCTTTTTCCATCCCGAAAAGC
>CAJGDZ010000074.1 GCA_904502055.1 uncultured Clostridia bacterium
AATTTTTTAGAAATATTTTTAGAAATGCGATTTTTGATTGCTTTCGGAGTGCCCGAAAAGTCAGTGTTTACAAGGCTTTTCCGAGTTTTTGCGACCGCTGTGCTCGCAAATTTTCAAGACCGCCTCGTTATGACCACTTCGATAACCCTCCGTAGGTTATCTTTTGCGAGAGACTCTGTAATTTGGAGAGAATTTCGCGAGAGAACTATGAAATTTTTGAGATTTGAAAAGTGCCGAAAACCCTTATAAATCAAGGATTTTTGAGGATACAAAGGGGATAGTTACGCGCGGGTTTTCAAGACCGCCTCGTTATGACCACTTCGATATCCCTCCGTGGCTGTCTGCTTATTTTAGCACAAAAAAGCGCTCTTGTCAAGCCCCTTCCCAAACAGAAAGGCGGTCAAGCCTTTGCTTGACCGCCACCGTTTATTCCTCAAACCGAATGACCTGCTTTTGCGCGTCCGATGCAAACGCCGCCTCGATCACGCGCATCACGCGGAGCATCTGCCCGTGTGTGACGATCTGCTCCTCTCTGCCCTCGATCGCCGCGCAGAAGTTGCGGTAGTAATCGTGGGGGTCGGACTCGGGAAGTGCGATCTCAAAGCTCTTGGTCGTAACCTCATCGCGAGGCGCCATGGTCTTGGTAAGACCGGCCGCCGCCTGGATGGGCGTGACGTCCTTCTCATCCCAGCCAAAGCACTCCACCACCTGACAGGGCTTGCCCCAATCGGGGATAAGCGCCGTGCCGTGCCTACCTTGCATATAAAAGCGCGGAAGCGTGATGAAGTTGTACGTTCCGATCTCAATATGGGCACGCGCGCCGTTTTCAAACCACATCGTCAGCTTAAAGCCATCGTCCACCTCATTGGTGGTAATGTGGTCAAACTGACAGAACAGCGATTTCAGCTTGACGTCCTTAAACAGCATCAACTGCTGGTCGATCATATGCACGCCCCAGTCATACAGCATACCGCCGCCGTACTGCTTGATACCGCGCCAGTCACCCGGAATGCCGCGCGAGCCGTGAACGCGCGATTCGATGTTCAGCACCTCGCCAACGGTCTGCTTTTCAAACAGATCCTTCATCACCAGGTAATCGGCATCCCAACGGCGATTCTGATGTACCGAGAACTTCACACCGCATCTCTTTGACGCCGCGATCATTCGCTCCAGCGATGCCACCGAAAGCGTGACCGGCTTCTCCGAGATCACGTGCTTCCCTGCCTCCATACAAGCAATGGCAAGGCTTTCGTGCACATCGTTCGGCGTGGCGATGGTGACGATCTCAATGCCCGGATCTGCCAAAAATTCCTCCAGCGTGCGGTACGCCTTCACGCCCCGCATCTCCTCAGCAAAAACGTTTCGCGATTCCTTAATATCATGTACGGCAACCATGTTCAACACGTCACCGGACATTGCCCGTCTGACGTGCCAATCGCCCATGCCGCCGTTTCCGATCACACCAAATCCGTGCTTCATATTTACCTCTTTTCCGCTCCCCTATAAGAATGGAAGCCGTTCTATCTGTTGGAATTATACCACTTTTTTGTGGATTGTCAAGGGGATATCTCCTTTTGGGAGGACAGATTCGTCCCGATTTTTATAACTTTTTGTCATATTTTCATCAAAAAAGCGCAAAAATCTCGTCTTTAATTGTTGACAATTCCTCAGCACATATGATACAATGATACAAATGTATGTGGCGTTTTGTCACAGACGGTTTTCAAAAAACGAAATCGAGGAAAAAACATGCTCAACTTTCTTGAAAAATTGAAGTTCCGAAAGCTGCTGCTGTTCGCGATCGATGCGGTTGCCTCGGCTATGCTTACTCTTACGATCTGGTTTCTTTTTGACAAGGCCGACTCGCATCTCCGGGGCGTACTTCTTTTGCTCATCTGCATCTACGCCGCTCGACTCCTTTGCGGAATCTACCGCCAAATTGTTCGATACTCGTCGCTCGGCGCCTATATGCGTCTGATTCTGGCAGACTTTTTGGGCGGCATTTTGTATTTGCTTGTGGCGACCTTTGTACTGTCCGACAAAATGTCCTCCCTCTCGCTTTGGGAATCCACGGCACTGGCGGCCAGCGCTTGTCTGCTTTCGCTCTGCGAAAGATTTTTGTATCAATACGGCTACCGTTATTTTTCGCGAGCCAAGGGGGAAAAGAACGTCACCGCCTCCGAATCGGAAAAACAAAAATGCGCCATCATCGGCGCCGGAACCAACGGCTATTTTCTTGCCGACGAGCTGCTCGCCTCCAAGGACTCGACCTATCTTCCCTGCTGCTTCATTGATACCGACAGAGAAAAGATCGGACAACGTATCAACGGTCTTAGCGTATATTCTCCCCAAAAGGCGACCGAGATTATGAAAAAGATGGGTGTGACTCACGTCATCGTGGCTCTTCCCGAACGCTCGGCCGCACGGAGACAGGATCTGTTTGACAAGTACTCCAAGCGCGGATTCAAGGTTTTGATCTACGAGCTCCCCTTCTCGGAGGAAAGCTCGACTCCCCTTGCCGCCTATGATGTAAACCAAAAGCCGATCGTCCGTGAATTCAAGATCGAGGACCTGCTGTTCCGCGACCCCATTCAGATCAACACGAAAAAAACCGGGGCCTTTTACCGCGACAAAACCATACTGATCACGGGTGGCGGCGGTTCGATCGGCAGTGAGATCTGCCGTCAGCTTGCCAAGTTTGAGCCAAAAAAGCTGATCGTTCTGGACATTTACGAAAACAACGCCTACGACATTCAGCAGGAGCTCAAGCTGAATTACGGGGCAGAGCTTGATCTTCAGGTGGAGATCGCGTCGGTGCGTGAACCGGATCGCATCGACGAGGTTATGGCTACATACCACCCCGACATCGTCATTCACGCCGCCGCGCACAAGCACGTGCCGCTTATGGAGCACAACTGTGCCGAGGCCGTCAAAAACAACATTTTCGGCACGCTCCATGTGGCAACGGCCGCCGAAAAACACGGCGTCAAGAAGTTTATTATGATCTCGACCGACAAGGCGGTCAATCCCACAAATGTCATGGGTGCATCCAAGCGCATGTGCGAAATGATCGTACAGAGCCGCGAGGGCAGCAAGACCGAATTTACCGCCGTGCGCTTCGGCAACGTGCTGGGCTCGAACGGCTCGGTCATTCCCCTCTTCCGCCGCCAGATCGCAAACGGCGGCCCGGTCACCATTACCGACTTCCGCATCATCCGCTACTTTATGACCATCCCCGAGGCGGCACAGCTTGTGCTTGAGGCCGGTTCGATGGCCAAAAACGGCGAGCTGTACGTTTTGGATATGGGCAAGCCCGTTCGTATTCTGCAGCTGGCTGAGGATATGATCCGTATGAGCGGCTTTGAGCCCTACCGCGAGATCGACATTCAGGAGATCGGTCTGCGCGAGGGCGAAAAGCTCTATGAGGAGCTTCTGGTCAAGACCGAGGAGCTGGACAAGACCGAAAACAATATGATCTTCATTGAGCGCGACCGAGGTCTTTCGCGCGCCGAGGTGACCGAAAAGCTGACGCTTCTGGAGGAGGCGGTGAAGAACGGCTCACCCGAGCTCGTCAAGAAGGTTATGAAACAGGTCGTTCCGACCTACCATGACCCCAAGGAGGTCAACAAAAACGCCGAACAAACCGAGGAAATGAAAACCTCGACCTCTCAGAAATGATCCTCATCCCCGTTTCGCTATATGGCGAGACGGGGATTTTTGATTTGCCGTCGCGGCGACTTTTTCCGACAGAAAGAGTGAACCTTTTTGCGCGCAGCACATAGGATAATAGTGAGGCGGCGCGGGGCGTGCCGTCCGAACATCTTTGGAGGTAAGAGTATGAACAACTGTCTTTGCAATCTTTTCGACGACAACATCGTTTGGGTCATCATCATCGCTCTCCTGATCCTCACCTGCTGCTGCGGTTGAGTCCTTTGGGGCTGAGTCCTTGGGCTCAGCCCTATTTTTTTTTAAAAGAGGTAGACAAAAACAAAAGAATATGGTACAATAGGAAATAATACAAAAATGAGAGAAGGCACAAATATGAGTAACGAAAAGATTTCTACACAGCCCTACAAAGGCACGCGCGACTTTTATCCGGAGGATATGAAGATCCGCAACTGGTTCTTCGGCGTCATCCGCGAGAGCCTGGAGCGCGCGTCCTTTGAGGAATATAACGCCCCGATGCTTGAGTCTCTGGAGCTGTATATCGCCAAGAGCGGCGAGGAGCTGGCCAAGGAGCAGACCTATAACTTTACCGACCGCGGCGGCAGAATGCTGGCCATTCGTCCCGAAATGACGCCCTCGGTCGCGCGTATGGTGGCCGCCAAGGCGGGCGAGCTCAACTACCCCCTCAAATGGTACTCGATCCCCAATATGTACCGCTACGAGCGTCCCCAGCGCGGCAGACTCCGCGAATTCTGGCAGCTCAACGTTGATATTTTCGGTTGCGACGGCTTTGAGGCGGACTTCGACGTCATTGAAAGTGCCATCGAGATGCTTCGCGGCTTCGGCGCGGACGAGACCATGTTCCGCGTGCACATCAACAACCGCCGCTTCTTTAACGACGTGATCGCCGCCATCGTGGGCACCGATACCGAGGGCGCGCGCCGCGTTTCCAAGGTGATCGACCGCAAGGGCAAGGTCACGCGCGAGGCTTACGAAAAGGATATGGCGGAGCTTGGCGTGGATGCGGACAAGCTGGCAAAGATCGACGCGCTTTACACCATGAACGTGCGCGAGGCCACCGCACTCTGCCCCGATTCCGTGGGCTCGGGCGAGCTTCTTTCACTCTTTGATCTCCTGGAAAAGACCGGTCTTGACAAATTCTGCGTCTTTGACTTTGGAATCGTCCGCGGTCTGGACTACTATACCGGCACGGTGTTTGAGGTCTTTGACGAGGCGCCCGAGAACAACCGCGCTATGTTTGGCGGCGGCCGCTACGATAACCTCGTCGGTCTTTTCGTAAAGAACGCCAAGATCTCCGGCGTGGGCTACGGAATGGGCGACGTTACACTGGAAAACTTCCTTGTGACCCACAACCTCGTCCCCAACCTTTATGCCTCCGAGAAAAAGGTGCTTATCACGCGCTTTGATGACGTTCCGATGGAGCACTACGTCTCGCTTGCCGCCTCCTTGCGCGCAGGCGGAACCACCGCCACCGTTTATTTGGGTGCCAAAAAATTCGGCAAGCAGATCGACTTTGCCGTAAAGGAGCACTTCTCGCACGTGGTGATCTGCGGCGCAAGCGAGCTGGAGGCGGGTGTGGTCAAGGTCAAGGATCTGGAAACGCGCGAGGAAAGCGAGATCGCTATGGACAAGCTTTCCGCATTCTTTGAATAAGGTAAAGATATGATTTATTTGTTTTTAGCCGAGGGCTTTGAGGAGATCGAGGCACTCACGCCCGTCGATATGCTCCGCCGCGCAGGCAAGGAGATCGTCACCGTCGGCATCGGCTCCAAAACCGTTGTCGGCGCGCACGGAATCCCCGTGGTTGCCGATATGAGCGAGGAAGAATTTTCGGACGCATCGCCCGAAATGATCATTCTGCCCGGCGGTATGCCCGGCACACTCAATCTTGACGCGTCCCAGACGGTGCATACGGCGATCGACTGTGCGCTCGCCTCGAACGCATACATTGCCGCCATCTGCGCCGCCCCCACCGTTCTCGGAAAGCGCGGCCTGCTTGTCGGCAAAAAGGCCACCTGCTACCCCGGTATGGAGGACGGCCTTACGGGCGCCATCCTTTCGGAAAAGACTGTGGTGCGCGACGGCCGTATCATCACCGCCGCCGGTATGGGCGCCGCTCTTGCCTTTTCGCTTGAGCTGATCTCGGCTCTGTGCGGCGAGGATAAGGCCGGGGCGCTTAAGACCGCCGTAGTTGGCTGAAAGTAAATTTTAGTCCATCTGACATATTGTTTTTTACTTGAAAGAAAACGACGTATGGGATATAATGGTCATAACGAAAACCAAACGGAGGAATGCGTTATGACCCATCCTATGTCCATCGCTACGTTGTACGTTTCACAAAAGGACGGAAAAGACAGCTATAACGGGCTCTATCGCGAGCCGCGAAATGCGCTTGACGGTCCTTTTTTCAGTATAGAGGCGGCGCTTGAACGTGTGCGCGAGATCCGACGCGCCGATTGTCTTCAGCCCATCACCGTCCGCATACTCGACAAGGAATATTTTATGCAAAAAACCGTTCGTATCGATGCGGAGCTTTGCAATATTACCGTTGAGCCGTATGCAGAGACTGCTCTCATCGGCGGTGTTCGCGTTGACGGCTTCAAAAGGGATCGCTTTGGCGGCGTGGAATGCTACTCGGCCGACATACCGATAGCCAAAGAAATGTCCTTCAGCGATTTCTGGATGAACGGCAAGCGCGCCGATCTCACGCGATTTCCCGAGGAAGGCACGTTAGACCCGGTTGCGGTCGAAAAGGACGAGCCCGAGCTATTCACACACTCCAAATGGTTTATCGCCAAGGACGAGGACTTTGCGCGTATCAAGAGCTTCAAGAATCTTAGCGAATGCATCATCAGCTTCCGTCATTACTGGGTCGACGAGCACACGCCGATTGAGGCATTGGAGGAGGACACCCACAAAATCGTTTTCAAATACCCCTCGGTATTCACGCTGACGCCCGAGATCCGCGCCGCCGCCCTGCACTACTATGTGGAGAACGTGGCTGAGATGTTCGGCAAGCCCAACCAGTGGTATCTGGATAAGGCGGCGGCCAAGCTGTATTATATGCCGGCCGAGCCAACGACCGCCGACGCGCTTACAGGCTATCTGCCAACGATCGAGAAGTTCTTCGAGATCGGCGGCGAGCCGACAAAGCCCGTCAAAAACGTTTGCATCCGCGGCTTTGAGATGGCATACACAAGAGGCGATGCCAAATGGGCGGTTGACGACGAGCCGGGGCAGTATTTTGCCTCGTCCATTCAGGCGGTTCACAACGGGCGCGGAAGCGTGGAATTCAAGTACGCGCAATACTGCCGCATTGAGGATTGCCACATCCACGGCACGGGCATCCACGCGCTGGCGCTTTGGAACGGTTGCCGCTATATTTCGGTGGAAAACAACCATCTGGAGGACCTTGGTGCAGGCGGAATTCTTATGCACGGCGCTCCCTTTGGCTCATCGGAGGAGGAGACCACGGGTAACAACCGCATCGTAAACAACGTCATTCACAAGGCAGGGCTTCGCTACAGCGCGGCCTGCGGTGTGCTTCTCACGCACGCCTTCGGAAACCTCATCTCACACAACGATATCTACGATATTTATTATACCGGCATTTCGTCGGGCTGGGTCTGGGGCTACGAGGACAGCATCTCGCAAAGCAACGTCATCGAATACAACCACATCTACGATCTCGGCAAGGGCAAGCTCTCGGATATGGGTGGTGTGTACCTTCTGGGCAAGCAGCAAGGCACCGTGGTGCGCGGCAATCTCGTCCACGACATCAAGGCCTACGATTACGGCGGACGCGGCATCTACACCGACGAGGGCTCCAGCTACGTCACGGTGGAAAACAACGTGGTCTATAACACCACACACGCGCCCTGCCACCAGCATTTCGGCAAGCAAAACACCATTCGCAATAACATCTTCATCGCGCTGAGCGACACGCCCGTAAAGCTGGGACGAAGCGAGCACCTCACCTCGTGGATCGTGGAAAACAACATTCTCGTCACGGGCGGCAAGCCCTACTACTCCATTGTCAACCTTCCCGCAGAGGACGGCAAATTCACCTTGGATCCCATCGCCTCGCGCGGCAACCTTCTCTTTGACGTTTCGGGAAGCGATACCCCTCTTATCAACCTGCGCTGGGACAAGGAGGATCACCATTTTTCCTTTGCAGACACGCTCGCGCGCTTTGATATGGAGGTGGACAGCGTGGTGGCCGATCCCGAATTTGTCGATTTCACGGCACACGATTTTACCTTAAAGGCAACCTCACCGGCGCTCGCGCTTGGCTTTAAGCCCGTAGATCTCCGTGACGTTGGCGCCAAAAAAAGATAAACACAAACACGAAGGAGAAAACCCATGGCAGAAATCCTGGAAGTCATTATGATCGTAAGCTTTGGTGCGTCCTGGCCGCTCAACGTGCTCAAATCCTACCGCGCAAGAACCACCAAGGGCAAAAGCCTTGCTTTCCTCTTGCTCATTTTGTTCGGCTACGTGGCGGGCATCACCTCCAAATTTATCAACGAGGCGTATATGGCCGAATTTGCACAAAAATGGTACGTTGTCTTCTTCTACTGCCTGAACTTTATTATGGTCAGTGTCGACCTGGCACTCTACATCCGCAACTAT
>CAJGDZ010000075.1 GCA_904502055.1 uncultured Clostridia bacterium
CCTTGATTACAATTTGATCTGCCATATTTCTTCCTTATTTTATAATCTCTCGTTTTATTTTTTTTCGTTTTGAAGCTCGCGGATACGGTCGCGGTAGGTAACAGCCGTCTCAAAGTCCAGGCTCTTGGCCGCCGCGTGCATCTTCTTGGTAAGCTCCTCAATAAGCGTCGCCCTTTCCTTGGCCGTAAGGCGTCCGGCCTTGGCCTTGGCTTTGATCCTCGGGTTATCGGAAAGCTCACCCGTGACGCCGATCTCGATCACGTCACGCACGCCCTTGACAATGGTTTTGGGCACGATGCCGTGAGCCTTGTTATACTCGTCCTGAATGCGACGGCGGCGGTTGGTCTCGGCTATGGTCTTGGCCATGGAATCGGTGATGTGGTCGGCGTACATAATGACGTGTCCCTCGGCGTTTCGCGCGGCGCGTCCCACCGTCTGGATCAAACCGCGCTCGGCACGCAAAAAGCCCTCCTTGTCCGCGTCGAGAATGGCCACCAGCGACACCTCGGGAATGTCCAATCCCTCACGCAGAAGATTGATACCGATCAGCACGTCGAACACGCCCAGACGAAGGTCACGGATGATCTGCATACGCTCAATGGTCTGCACGTCGTAATGAATATATTTGACCTTGACACCGTTGTTTTCCAGATATGCGGAAAGATCCTCCGCCATCTTTTTGGTCAACGTGGTGACAAGCACCCTCTCGTTCTTGGCAGATCGTGCGCGGATCTCCATCAACAGATCGTCCACCTGCCCCTCAATGGGACGCACCTCAATGTCGGGATCCAGAAGTCCGGTGGGGCGAATGATCTGCTCCACAGTCTGCGTGGCGTGCTCCGCCTCGTAATCACCGGGCGTGGCACTGACAAAGACCGTCTGATTGAGCTTGCTCTCAAATTCCTCAAAGAACAACGGACGGTTATCAAACGCCGACGGCAAGCGGAAGCCGTACTCCACAAGATTGGTCTTTCGCGCGCGGTCACCGCCGCTCATGGCGCGCACCTGCGGCAGCGTCATATGCGACTCGTCCACAAACAGCAAAAAATCCTTCGGAAAATAGTCCAAAAGCGTATAAGGCGTTGAACCGGCCGGTCTGCCTGCCAGAACGCGTGAATAGTTTTCCACGCCCGAGCAAAAGCCGACCTCACGCAGCATTTCCACGTCGTATTTTACGCGCTCCTCGATACGCTGGGCCTCCAGGAGCTTGCCCTCGCTTTTGAAGAATTCAACACGCTCACGCATCTCACGCTCAATTTCGGCAAGCGCCGCCTCCCGTTTATCGTCCGAAACGGCATAGTGCGAGGCGGGATAAATGGCGGCATAGGAAAGCGTGCGCAAAAGCTCGCCCGTTACCACACGGATCTCACTCACGCGGTCGATCTCATCACCGAAAAACTCCACGCGAATGGCCTTGTCCGAGCTGGAGGCGGGAAACACATCTACCGTATCGCCGCGTACGCGGAAGCGATCACGGGCAAAATCGATATCGTTGCGATCGTAGTTGATGGCGATCAGATGTCGCACAAAATCGTCACGGCTCATCGCCATACCCGGGCGCACCGCCAACAGAAGCTTTTGATATTCCGCCGGGTCACCCAGTGAATAAATGCAGGAAACGCTTGCCACAATGATGACGTCGCGGCGCTCGAACAAGGCCGATGTGGCGCTGTGTCTGAGCATATCGATCTCATCGTTGATCTGCGCGTCCTTTTCAATATACATATCCCGCCCGGGGATATACGCCTCGGGCTGGTAGTAATCATAGTAGGAAACAAAATATTCGACCGCATTGTCCGGGAAAAACTCACGGAACTCCGAGCAGAGCTGAGCGGCAAGCGTCTTGTTGTGCGCCAGCACCAGCGTAGGCTTTTGCACGTTGGCGATCACGTTGGCCATGGTAAAGGTCTTACCCGAGCCGGTCACGCCGAGCAAGGTCTGCTCCTTATCGCCGCGCAAAACACCCTCGGTCAGCTTTGCGATCGCCTCGGGCTGGTCACCCGTCGGCTTGTATTCCGAATGCAGGACAAATTCTCCCATCCGCTCTCACTCCCTTCGAGGTCGTTATCATAATATTATAACATATTTTTTAGGACAAGTAAACAGCAAAAACAAAAAAGGGCTGAAAAAATCAGCCCTCTTTCGGAAATCAAAGTACAAGCGACGGTGCCGAATAAACGCGCGCCTTCAGCTCGCTGTTGAGCATATAAAGACCCTTGGCGTCGGTTCCGAACAGCTCCATCTTGGTAATCATATCCGAAGCGTTCTTTTCCTCCTCGCCCTGCTCCTTGACAAACCAGTCAAGCAGCTGCATGGTGCGGAAATCGTGATCCTCGTAAGCGGCGGCATAGATGTTGTTGATCAGCGCCGTAACGTGCTTCTCGTGCTTGAGGCCTGCCACAAGAGGATCCATATGACTCTCCAGCGTGCACTCGGGCTTGGCAATGGCCTCGAAGGTGACCTTTACCTCGTTGTTAAGCAAATACTGATAGAAGAGCATAGCGTGGTCACGCTCCTCCTGGGCCTGAACGCGATACCAGTTTTCAAAGCCGTCCAAACCGACGGAAGCATAATAATTGGAAAATTCCAGATAAAGATAGGCCGAATAAAATTCTGCATTTACCTGCTCGTTCAAAAGCTTTAACACCTTTTCGTTCATTTTGTTTCCTCCCTTTTACTTTCGCCACACGGCGTTTTTTTTAAATTTTATCACAAGTTTTAAAAAAACGCAAGACTTTTCTTTCGACAAATCGCATTTCGAGGGACAAATCTCCCTCAAAAAATCAAAAAGCCGTAGACAAATCCCAAAAACTGTGATAAAATATGGTGAATCTCATTCTATAAGGAGAACAATATCATGCATCAAACACTTTCCTTGAATGGCACATGGTATGTTGACTATATGTCGGACAAGCCTTATACCGAAAAGGCAATGCCCGAATTCAAAACCGATTCGCAGGGGCGAAGCGACAGAGTTGTGAAGCTTTCGGTTCCGGGATACTGGGAGGACAATCTTGACGTTTTCCGCACCACCGCCCTTCACTCTGAGCTGAGCTGGAATCCCGAATACACGCTTTTGCGCTACCCGCACGCGGGCTATTCCCCCGATATGCAGCTGGCAAATCCCGTGGGAACCTTTCTTTACAAGAGAACCTTTACGTTTGATAAAAAGGAAGGATTTGCGAGCGCCGAGCTTTACGTCGGCGGTGTGCAAAACACGCTTTCGGCGTGGATCAACGGCGTATATCTCGGCAGACACGAGGGCTATTCCTCGGAATTCTTCCTTCCCGTCCCCGAAGAGATCCTTGCGGACGGTGAAAACAGCATTACACTTGCCGTTTCCAACACGCGGTTTGCCGGCTACGACGGCAACGCGGTTTCGGGTCTCACCACACGCGCCTCGAACAACTCCACCGGCGGCATCTGGGGTGACGTGGAGCTTCGCGTATACGCCGACGGACTTCGCGACGTATGGGTATCCACCGCACCCGACCTCTCACACTTCACCGTAAAAGCCGACGGCGCTATGGACAAGGAAAAGACCGTCCGCATCTACGACGGAAAAAAGCAGACCGCCGAGGTTAAAATTCCTGCGGGCAAGTCCGAGATCTCGATTGCCGCCGCAAGCTATACGCTTTGGACTCCGAGCACGCCGAAGCTTTACACCGCAACCGTTTCGACCGAGAAGGACAACGTTTCCTGCCGCTTTGGTGTCCGCCGTCTGACCTCCGAGGGCAACCGTCTGTATCTCAACGGCGCTCCCTACTTCTTCCGCGGCATCTGCGAGCATTGCTACCACGCGATCGACGTGCATCCGCCGCGCGAAAAGAGTTACTACCGCAGTCATCTTCGCACGCTGAAGGAGCTCGGCTTCAACTCCATCCGTTTCCACACTCACGTTCCGATGCCCGAATATGCCGAGGCGGCGGACGAGATCGGCTTTGTCATTGAGGTGGAGACCCCCAACAACACGAGCTACGCCGAGTGGCAGGACATCGTAAAGGATTGCCGCCACCACGCTTCGGTCTGCGCCTACTCCTCGGGCAACGAAATGCTGATCGACGAGGCATACATTGAGCATCTTCGCGCGTGTGCCGACTTTGTGCACGCCGAAAGCGACTCGCTCTTCTCCCCCATGTCCGCGATGCGCGGCGTGGAATACTTCAGCTTTGGCGACTGCAAGGAGGATAAGCCCTTCCCCCACAACCCCAAGCGCTTAGCCGCCCTTGACGCATTCTGCGACTTGTATAACAGCTATTCGCTCGGACAGACCAGCTACCGCTCCGAGTCGGGCGATTCGGCTCTTTTAAACGAGCGAAATGCGCTCTATAAGCGCCCGATCCTCAGCCACGAGATCTGCATTCACGGTACTTATTGCGACCTCTCGCTTATGAACCGTTATGAGGGCACGCGCATTGGCGAGACCGAGTTTATGTCCTCGGTGAAAAAGCATCTGGAGGACGTCGGTCTTCTCGACCGTGCCAACCTCTATTACCGCAATTCCTCGTCTTGCCAGAGCCTTCTGCGCAAGCATTGCTTTGAGACCATCCGACGCACCGACAACATCGCGGGCTACGATTTCCTCGGTGACATCGACACCCATTGGCACACCTTTGGCTACTGTGTGGGTATGATGAATGAGTTTTATGAAATGAAGCCGGGCGAGACCGCGCAAAACGTGCGCCGCTACAACAGCGACACCGTGCTTTTGGCCGACCTTCCCCGTCTGCCCAATCTTGTTTCGGGACAGAAGCTTGACGTGCCGATTTTGGTTTCGCACTATGGCAAACCGCTTGACAAGGCAACGCTTCGCCTTGTGCTTCGTGAAGGAGAGAAGGTACTGGTTCGGCGCGAGATCCGCGTAGGTAAGCTTGCTTGCGGTGCCATCACGCCTCTGTATACGCTTCCTGTCAATATGCCCCGTGTGGATACCCCTGTGGCGCTTACGCTTTCGGTTGCCCTTTCGGGCGGTGATACCGATGCCGAAAACGAGTGGACGCTTTACGTTTTCCCCAAGGCAAGCGGCAAGCTTCCCACCGCCTCCGCATGCAAGAAGGCAAACCTTTGCATCTCGCGCGGTATGGATGCCGACGAGCTTGTCTCCCGTCTTGAGAGAGGTGAAAACGTGCTGATCTTCGGCGCGAAGCCCTTTGCTTCGGAGTCCACCATCTTCCAGCTTGCGCTGGCAGGACGTACGGGCGGACATCTGGGCACGGCCATTGCCGATCACCCGATCTTCTCCGACTTCCCGAATGACGGCTTCTGCGGCTGGCAGTTCCGCGAGATGCTAAGCGGCGGACGCGCGGTGGTTCTCGATCTCAAAAAGCATCCGCACCGTCCCATCCTCGATATGGCCACCACCTACAAAAACGCGCGTCGCGAGGCGATGCTGTTTGAATACAAAGTGGGCATAGGCAAGTTGCTTGTCTGCTCGCTGAATCTGACGGAGGGTGACCCCGGTGCTATGTGGCTGAAGGAACGCATCCTGGCCTACGCGATGAGTGAGGAGTTCGCCCCCACGCAGGACCTGACTGTGGGCGAGCTTCACACGCTTTGCTCACTCCCCTCTCCCGGAGCGGTGGTCAACACCAACGAAGCACAAAACAAAAACGATATTACCATGAAGGTAAAATAAACAAAAACAGGAAAGCCTGCAGGCTTTCCTGTTTTTTATTTATGCCTTGTAAAACATTGCTTTGGTGATATCCTTGGTTGCCGCTTCCTCGTGCGCGATCAGCTTGTAGGTCGCGTCGGTCAGGTGCGAGAACATCGGATCGTCCATAGCCTTGCAGATGAAGGACTGACGGGGCGAGTTGATATCCTCACCGCTGATCTCAAAGAAGCCGTACTCGCGGCACATCCACATCACGCGCTCCAGCTGCTCCTTCGTGTTACGCGAGGGCATATAGGTCACAGCGTTGTAGCCCAGACGCTTCAGCTCGTCAAACAGAAGATCGATGTAATCGTCCTCAAACTTCTGCGTCTTTTTGTCACCCGTTACCGAGTTTCCGACGTCGCCAAGATAAGCGTACGCCGAGATGGCACCGGTCTCGCGGCAAAGCGCGATGTACTCTTCGGCACTCGGGCACTCGTCGGTGGCGGGAATGTAGAACTTTTCCACAAGATCACTCTTAAGCGCGCCCAGTACGTCGTAAGCATAGAACTGCGGCGTTTTGTCGCCGTCTGCGATCTGTCCGCGCACCTTTTCCGAAAGCTTCAGATGCATCTCGTTTTCAAGGAACTCGAGAAGCTCTGCGGGCGTGGGATAACGCTCGATCAGCTTATTCGCCAGCGCAAACAGGATGTGTCTTTCGGTTACCGAGCCGCCCTCCCAAGACGAGGAAAGCGGAAGCACGTCCTTCTTGAAATCGATCGAAACACCGTAAGGCAACATAATTTCGTTGATCTTGCGGCACATCTTGAGATTTCTGAGATTGCGGTGACGGCGGCATCCTTCAAAGAAGGCATCGAACTTCGGCAGCATCTGATGAGGGATGCCGTGAATGGCGGAGTAAGCAACCGAAATCTGGTCGGGATTGTTGATGCGCTTGCCCTCAAGCGCCGTTCCCTTCATATTCAATCGGCACTCGGCACCAACCGTTACGGGCATACCCAAGATCTCGCCCGCCTCAATAAACTCATATGCACCCGACACCGAATCGTGGTCCATAATGCCCGCGGTGCTAAGACCGTTCTGCCAAGCCATGTAAAGCGCCTTGGTGGGCGAATAGGGAGAGAAGGAATAGACGGTATGAATATGGTTGTTGACGTAGGACGTTTTTTCGGGGGCCTTCAGCTCGCCCTTATCGGTGAGCGCCTTGATCTCGCGGAGAGCCGCCAGACGTTCTTCCTTGGTTTCCGCATTCAGAGCCTCAATCAATGCATCAATCTTCATTCCAAACGTATCCTTTCCCTTAGTGGAGCATGACCTGACCACCCGTTACGGGGATGGCCTGGCCGGTCTCGTATTCCTGCTCAATGATGTAGAGGATGGCGCGAACCACGTCGATGACCTCACATCCGCGGTTAAGCGGAACCTTGGCCTCATAGAAGCGGCGAACGTCCTCAACGGTCTTGGCGCCGGGCACCTTGCCTGCATTCAGGTACTGCACGAACAGTCCCTTCTCAGGGTCACTCCAAAGAGGACCGTTTAAGAAGTTGCCGGGGCAGACTGCGTTGACCTTGATGCCAAAGGGCGCAAGCTCAAGCGCGAAGGACGAGGTAAGACCGATGCCGCCGAACTTACTGCCCGCATAGGCGAAATTCTTGTTCGAGGGCTCAAGACCCGACTTGGAGTTGATCTCCACGATATCTGCCAGATAATTCGGGCAGATGGCGCGCTGGATCTTCATCACAGCCGCCGCGTATTTTGCACAAAGGAAGTACGCGGTGTAGTTGACCGCGGTCACAAGCTCAAAATTGGACTTGGTCATCTCCTCAAGGCTTCCGGCGCGAACGATACCCGCGTTGTTGACAAACACGTCAAGTCCGCCGAACTCGGCTACGCACTTCGCAACCATAGCCTTTACGCTCTCCTCGTCGCTGACGTTGGCACCGACCGCAATGGAAACGCCCGCGCCGAACTTCTCGCAAAGCTCGTCGGCCGTAGCCTTTGCGCCCGCCTCGTTCATATCGGCGACCACAATGTAAGCGCCCTCAGCGGCCATATGCTCGGCAATACCCTTACCGAAGCCCTGCGCACTACCGGTAACGATGGCAATCTTGCCCTCGATGCGGCGCGTGCTCTTATTGCCCGCATTTACCTTGGATCGGTAGGACTCAACCTCCCAGTTGACGATAAAGTCAATGAGATCTGCCGTCATGGGAAGCACGCCACCAAAGCTCTCGGCATACACCGCGATCTTAAGCGCGTCGGTCCAAACAGCCGTAACCGTTGCCGCCGACTTTACGGTATCCGAAACGGCGAACATACCAAGCCCCTTCACGAAAACGACCTTCGGCTTGTAGCCATACTTGGCCACGTAAGCCTCAAACGCGTTCTTGACATCCTCGATACCGTCTCCCTCGACAAAAAGAGGATGTGCCTTACAATACACGATATGGTCGGGCGTGAAGGACTCAACGAGAGCCGCAAATTTCTCAGCACTCTCGGCAAACTCCATCACCGTCTTGTTTGCGGTGAACTTCACAACGGCGGGAGCACCCTCGCCCCAAAGCATACGGA
>CAJGDZ010000076.1 GCA_904502055.1 uncultured Clostridia bacterium
GGCCGAAATGCGGATCTCGGTCTTTTCGCCCGAAAAGGTCAGCGGGATGTAGAATTCCGCGTGACTGTCCACACTCTGTCCTTCCTTGAGCCATATCCATTTTGCCATAATATAAAACCTCCATAGTACATATCAATATAATATTTAAATCAGTTTATCACACGGGGCCAATAAAGTCAACTGTTTTTGACATATTTTTGCGGTTTTGACAAAAGAAAGCCGCGCACAATTTTGTGCGCGGCTTGTGTTTGATTTTACTTTTTCTTTGCAACGCCAAGGGTATGATAGTAGTAGATCGGCATACCGCTCCAGCCGTGGCACATGCTTCCTGCACCCTCGAAGTCCTCGGCACCAATGACGGTCTCCCAGAAGGTGGTGGCACCGGCATCGAGCTGACGTCCGTACATCTCGTCCAGGTCATTCAGGACGTAATCGCGGTACTTTTCCTTGTTCACCTTAAGGAGTGCATCATACTTGTTGCACTTCCAAGCGAGCGAGGAGGTGGAAAGCTTGTCGGTGGCAAGGGCGTCGGCAATATGCTCGGCCTCCTTGCCCGTAACGGCGCCGCAAAGGATGGCAAGGCCGTTTACACACTCACTGTAGAACTCCTCGTCGGTACGGTTTTGAACCCAACCGGTGTTCTTGTTGAACCAGGTTTCGTAGATCTTCTTGTTGAGTGCATCCTGCAGCTTCTTGTAATCCGACTTCACGCCGATCCAGGTGCAGATGTCGTGCATTCTGCCGAGCGCGAGCGAGAAATTGCAGTTGAGAGCGGCATCAAACGGCGAAGCGGTGGCGGGTCTTTGGTCCTTGCTGTAGGAAAGACCCTCGGCCCATTCGTAGAAGTTCCAGCAGCCGGTTTCGCCCTCGGGGAAGATGGGGAGAAGTCCGTCCTCCATATGGTCGATGAAGGCCTTCATCGAATCGGTAAGCTTCTCAAATACGTCTCTTGCCAAGGAATAGTCATGGGAATGTGTGCAGTATTCGTGTACGACCTGGACGAAGCCGGGGGTCGTACCGGGGATGCAGGAGGGGATGGGATACATATCACCCTTGTAGGGGGACACGATGTTAAACAGGCCGTCGTCTCTGTGGTCTTTGCTGATCAGATAGATCGCGGCACGCGGGAAGATGTACTCGCCAAAGGCGTAATAGCCGCAAAGGCTCTGGTTTCTCGCATCACCCACGTACATGGTCTGCTCACGCCAGCAGCAGTCCTCATAATGGTCGTGCATGCACATATAAATGGTTCTTACCGCGGTGTCATAAATGCGGTTACGTCTCTCGCTTCCACAGTCCACGGGAATCATGTTTACGGGATATACGCAGGGGAATACCGTGAGATAGTCGACCGTCACGGGCGTTTCGTATTCAATTTCAAGGTAACGGCAACCAAAGCGGCGGAGGTAATTCGAGAACTCGGTGACGCCCTCGGCAACCGTAAGGTCGACGTAGAAGCGGCGGCAGCCCATGATGTCTCTGACCTGGCCGTCGTTGATGTGCTCACCCCACATCAGGCGAAGCTTCTGCGGCACGGGAGAGGTCAGACGAAGGGTCGGGAAGCCGACGGTTTCTCTGCCGAGATCGTAGAGAATGCGGTTGTTTGCCTCGCGAACAAAGGTGGATTCTGCGGGCGGAAGAATGTCCATTCTCTTGATGGGGCGGGGGAGAGGGGTCTCCATGATGCCCTCACCGCCAAGTCCGCTCTTTTCAAATCCGGGAACAAGCTCGGTCTTCCAAGCGTCCTCAGCCGCGGCAATGTAGTGGTACGACCAACCGATCTGCGGAGAGATCTTTCTCTGCAGCTTGTGCTGATACATGGGGCTCAGACGCGAGAGGGTATCTTCGACCGATTCCTTTACCAGCTTGCCGTCCTGGAAAATTTCATACCAAAGACCGGCGTTGGACGTGTAGTACGACCAGTTGGGCGCACCGTAGTACCATACCTCAATGGCAAGGGCATTCTCACCCTTTACAAGGTAATCGGTGATATCGATCTCGTCATAGATCTTATAAAAAGGATAGTCTCTGTACTGATTGCAGCTCACGAATTTTCCGTTGACGTACAGCGTGTAGTCCGAGTCGGCCGAAAGCTTGATCACCGTTTTTTCGCCCGAATAGGAGAGCGGAACAAAGAAATCCGCGTGACTGTCAACCATCTGACCGTCCTTAAGCCATATCCACTTTGCCATGTTTCAATCCTCCGTAAATATGTATTTAGTCCTTGTCAGCCCCAAGGGTCTGATAATAGTAGATGGGCATCGCGCTCCAGCCGTGGCAGAGGCTGCCCGCGTTGTCAAAGTCATTGGCGCCGACCACGGTCTCCCAGAAGGTCGTGGCACCGGCATCCAGCATCTTCTTGTAACGCTGATCAATGTCATTCAGAATATAATCGCGGTATTTTTCCTTGTTTACCTTAATAAGTGCATCGTACTTCAGGCACTTCCAAGCCAACGAGCAGGTAGACATCTTGTCGTTGACAAGACCTTCGGCAATGTGTGCTGCCTCTTCGCCCGTAACGGCGCCGCAGAGAACCGCCATCGAGTTGACGTATTCGCTGTAGAACTCCTCGTCGGTTCGATTCTGGATAAAGCCGGTATTTTTGTTGAACCAGGTCTCATGGATTCGCTTGTTAAGCGCCTCCTGTCTTTGCTTGTAGTCCGACTCGATGCCTGCCCACTCGCAAAGCTGATGCAAATAGCCGAGTGCCCAGGAAACGCGGCAGTTAAGTGCGGCGTCAAAGGGCGAAGCCGTAGCGGGACGCTGTCCCATATAGTAGGACAAGCCCTCGGCCCACTCGTAGAAGTTCCAGCAGCCGTCTGCCTCGGGGAAGATCGGGATCAGTCCGCCCTCCATACGCTCAAAGTAAAGCTCGGCAAGACGCTTGAGTCTCGGATACACCTCGGGAATAAAGGCGTAGTCCTTGGAGTGGAGACAGTATTCGTAAACGCTTGTGATAAAGGCGGCGGGCGACGAGGGGAATGCCGAGGGAATCGGGTGCATATCGCCCTTGTAGGGGGTGCAAGAGGTGAGAAGACCGTCCTCGCGGTGATCGTTCTTGCTGGTCAGGTAAAGTGCGGCGCGCGGGAACTCGTATTCCTTGAACGCGTAATAGCCGCAAAGGCTCTGATTGCGGCTGTCGCCGATGTACATCGCCTGCTCACGCCACGGGCAATCCTCGTAGTGGTCATGCATACACAGCCAAAGTGTGCGAAGTGCGGTGTCGTAAATGCGCTGGCGAAGCTCGTTCTTGCACGTAAAAGGAACAATGTTGACCGGATAGAAGCAGGGGAATACCGTAAGATAATCCACCTTAACGGGCGTCTCGTATCCGATTTCAAGATAGCGACAGCCAAAGCGACGGAGGTAGTTGGAAAATTCGGTCACACCCTCGTCAACCGTGAGGTCCACGTAGAAATTGCGGCAACCGATAACGTCGCGCACCTGACCGTCCTCAATGTGCTCGCCCCACATAAGGCGAAGCTTCTGCTTTACGGGAGAGGTGAGGCGAAGCGTCGGGAAGCCGACGGTCTCCTTTCCGAGATCGTAAAGAATGCGATTGTTTGATTCACGAACAAAGGTAGACTCTGCCGCAGGGAGAATATCCATTCTCTTAATGGGACGGGGAAGCGGATTCTCCATAATGCCCTCGCCGGCGATCGCACTTGGCTCAAAGCCGTCCACAAGCTTGGTTCTCCAGCCGTCCTCGTTGGCGGCGATGTAGTGGTAGCCCCAACCGATCTGGGGAGAGATCTTCCTCTGAAGCTTGTTTTGATAGAGGGGGCTGAGTCTGGAGAGGGTGTCCTCATCCGACTCCTTCACCTTTGTGCCATCCTGGAAAATTTCATACCAAAGACCGGCATTGGACGTGTAGTACGACCAGTTGGGTGCACCGTAATACCAGACCTCGATGGCAATTGCGTTTTCGCCCTTGACGAGGTAATCGGTAATGTCGATTTCATCATAAATTTTATAGAAGGGATAGTCTCTGTACTGGTTGCAGCTTACAAATTTTCCGTTGACGTAGAGCGTGTAATCCGAGTCAACCGACAGCTTGATCTCGGTCTTTTCACCTGAGAACCTCAGCGGAATATAGAAATCCGCGTGGCTGTCAACCATTTGGCCGTTCTTGAGCCATATCCATTTTGCCATATTTGATCCTCCGTTTTTTATAGGGCTTGACGTTGATTCTGCTATAAGAAGTATAACATATGCAAAAAACAATGTCAACGATTTAAAGCGAAAAATCAGATAATTTTCTGTTTCATATGCCTTAAATTTGCATTAATTATAAAACACATCGAAAAAAAACAAAATAGTTTTTTCGTGAGAAAATGTGGTGTTTTCCGACTTGTTGAGGATCGCGGAAAAGAGGGAGGATCGGGAGGGGCACGTCGGGACATCAAAATTGATCATTTTGAAATCCTGACATATATCACCGCCCTGTCTTTTTTCTTTTTTCAACCTTTTCCGGCACGCAAAAGGTTTACAGTTGGAATTGTACATCAAGAAAACCGCAAAAATATGTCAAAAACAGTTGACTTTATTGGCCCCGTGTGATAAACTGATTTAAATATTATATTTATATATACCATGGAGGTTTTATATTATGGCAAAATGGATATGGCTCAAGGAAGGACAGAGTGTGGACAGTCACGCGGAATTCTACATCCCGCTGACCTTTTCGGGCGAAAAGACCGAGATCCGCATTTCGGCCGACTCGGACTATACGCTGTACGTCAACGGAAGATTCGTAAGCTGCAATCAGTACCGCGACTTCCCTTACTATAAAATTTACGATGCGATCGATATCACCGAACACCTTGTGAACGGCGAAAACGTGATTGCCGCCGAGGTTTGGTTCTACGGCGCGCCCAACTTCTCTTACTACTCCTCGAATGCAGGTCTTTGGTACGAGATCTATCAGAACGGCACGCTCGTCAAGGAATCGGACGAAAGCACACTTTCCCGTCTCAGCCGCACCTATCAGAACGGCATGCGCCGTAAGATCTCGCCGCAGATCGGTTGGGCGTATCATTACGACACCACCAAGGAGGATGCATGGAAGACCGAGCTTTGCGAGGGTTTTGAGGCAAGTGCGCTCACCGAGGGCATTTCCGAGCCCATTCCGCGTCCCATTGAGCGTTTGGACATTCTGCCGGCCGTCAACGCCAAATTCATACGCACCGAAGAAAACCGTATGCTTTACGATCTTGGTCGCGAGGAGGTGGGCTTCCCCACGCTTCGTCTGACCTCTCCCGCCAAGCAGAAGCTGAAGCTTTGGTGGGGCGAGCACATTGCAGACGGAAAGGTAAGAGGTATCATCGATTGCCGCAACTTCTCGCTTGAGATCACGGTTGGCGAAGGCGTGACCGAATTTTCGAACTACTTCCGCCGTCTGGGTGCAAGATATTTGGAGCTTGAATACGAGACCCCCGTTGAGATCGATCATCTTACGGTATACCCCTCCGAATACCCTGTTCGTATGCTTCCCTTTGACTTCGGAGACGAGCTTCGCAACCGCATCTACGAGGTTGCGGCAAGAACGCTTGTGCTTTGTATGCACGACCACTATGAGGATTGCCCGTGGCGTGAACAGTCCATGTACGCGATGGACACCCGTAATCAGATCATCTGCGGCTATTTCGCGTTTGGCGAGACAAAATTCCCGCGCGCCGCGCTTCGTCTGTTTGGCGAGGATGACCGTGCCGACGGCCTTCTGAACATCACCACCCCCTATAAGGGTGATATGCATCCCATCCCCTCGGCGATCCCCTCCTTCTCGCTTCATTTTATAACGATGGTCTACGAATATTATCTGCAGACCGGCGATCTTTCGCTTCTTAAGGAGACCTTCCCGAAGCTTCAAAAGATCGTGAACGCTTGCACCTCGCGCATGGCAGAGGGTCTTCTCCCTATGTTTGAGCAGACCGCCGGCGCATGGAACTTCTACGAGTGGACCGATAACCTTTCGGGCAAGTCCACCGATATCACGTCTCCGTATGAAACGCCCCTCAACTGCCTCTACTCGATCGCACTCGGCAGAATGCAGGCCATCTGCGATTGGCTTGGCGAAAAGGCAGACTTCCTTTCCATCAAAAACAGTCTGAACCAAAAGATCGCTGAAACCTTCTACAACAAGGAGCGGGGACTTTTCGTTGACCGTTTGGGAAGCGAAACCTACAGTGAGCTTACAAATGCACTCGCCATCCTTTGCGGTGCGGCAACGGGCGAAATGGCAGAAAAGATCGCCGAGACACTCGCGGGAGAGCATCAGATCGTCAAGTGCTCCCTCAGCATGGTCTGCTTCAAGTATGACGCGCTTATCACCGTCAATAAGGAAAAATACCGCGATTACATTTTGGCGGATATCGATGCCACCTACGGCAAGATGCTGGCCGAGGATGCCACCTCCTTCTGGGAGACCGAAAACGGACAGATCGACTTTGGCAAGGCTGCCAGCCTCTGCCACGGTTGGAGTGCAATGCCGGTATATTACTACCACACGCTTGAAGCGAAAAAGAATTAACCGATACGGAGGAACGTAACAATGGCAAAATGGATATGGCTCAAAGAAGGACAAAGCGTTGACAGTCACGCTGAGTTCTTCATTCCCCTCACCTTTTCGGGGGAGAAGACCGAGATCCGTCTTTCGGCCGACTCGGATTATACGCTCTACGTAAACGGAAAGTTTGTAAGCTGTAACCAATACAGAGATTACCCCTACTATAAGATTTACGATACCATCGACCTTACCGAGCATCTTACCTGCGGTGAGAATGCAATCGCCATTGAGGTTTGGTATTACGGCGCTCCCAGTTACTCATATTACACCTCGAACGCCGGGCTGTGGTATGAGATCTATCAGAACGGAAGCAAGGTTAAGGAGTCGGACGAGAATACGCTTTCCCGTCTCAGCCGCACCTATCAAAACGGCTTGGAAAAAAAGATTACGCCGCAAATCGGATTTTCCTATCATTACGACACCACGGCCGAGGATGGGTGGAAAACAAAGCTCGTTGACGGCTTCGAGAAGAGCGGCCTTGGCGGCGAGGGCATTATGGATCCAATTCCGCGCCCCATTGAACGCATGAACATTCTCCCCGCAATCGATGCCAAGTTCATCCGCACCGCCGACAACCGTATGCTTTACGATCTTGGTCGCGAAGAGGTCGGCTTCCCCACCTTCCGTGTAAAGTCCCCCGTTAAGCAGAAGCTCCGCCTTGTATGGGGCGAGCACATTGAGGACGGACGCGTACGCGACATCATCGCCGCGCGCGATTTTTCGCTTTTTATCACGGTTGGCGAGGGTGTGTCTGATTTCTCAAGCTATTTCCGCCGTCTCGGCGCAAGATATCTCGAGATCGAATACGAGACTCCCATTGAGATCGACTATCTCACGGTATATCCTTGCGAGTACCCGGTAAAGATGCTTCCCTACGATTTCAAAGACGAGCTTCGCAATCGCATCTATGAGGTGTCGGCAAGAACGCTTGTGCTTTGTATGCACGATCACTATGAGGATTGCCCGTGGCGTGAGCAAGGTATGTACGCGATGGACACCCGCAACCAGATCATCTGCGGCTACTACGCCTTTGGCGAGGAGAAATTCCCGCGTGCCGCACTTCGTCTGTTTGGCGAGGATGACCGTGCCGACGGTCTTTTGAACCTCACCACACCCTTTAAGGGAGACTCTCAGCCTCCCGCCAGAGCCATTCCCTCCTTCTCGCTTCACTTTGTAACGATGGTCTACGAATATTATCTCCGCACGGGCGATCTCACGCTCCTCAGAGAGGTATTCCCCAGACTCCAAAGGATAATGAACACCTGCTCGGAGCGTATGGTTGACGGTATACTTCCGAGATTCGAGCCCTCCAACCTCGTATGGAATTTCTACGAGTGGACCCACGATATGAACGGTGGCGCAAAGGTGGTCATCACCTCTCCTTACGAAACGGCCATCAACTGCCTCTACTCTATCGCACTCGGCCGTATGCAGGCCATCTGCGATTGGCTGGGTGAGAAGGCCGACTTCCTCACCGTGAAAAAGGAACTCAACAAGACGATTGCCAAGACCTTCTACAACGAAGAAAAGGGACTTTTCTTCAACCGTGTCGGCGCTGAGAATTACTGCGAGCTTACAAATGCTCTTGCA
>CAJGDZ010000077.1 GCA_904502055.1 uncultured Clostridia bacterium
AAGGAAAAAAGAAGGAGTGCCAAACAAAACGAGAGCAAAAAGCTTTTCCAGCAAATTCGCATATTCCTCCTCCTTTTTCACATAGCAACAGTATACCACACTTTTATGGCTTTTTCAAGTATTATTTTCCTGCAATGCTCACATTTTTCAAAAGCACGTCGGGCGCACCTACGGCATGAAACACGCCGGGAACGCCAACGGTGATACGATCGGACAGACCGTCGATGCTTTTGAGCAGATCGTAAAAATTACCGGCAATCGTAAACGACTTGACGGACTCTGAAAGCCGGCCGTCCTTGATGCGGAAGCCCGCACTTTCAATTGAAAAGTCACCCGTTACGGCATTGGCCCCCGCGTGAAGTCCCTTAAGCTCGGTCACGTAAACGCCGCCGTCTGCCCCAACAAGAAGCTCCTCAAAGGAGGTGTTTCCCGCCTCGATCCCAAAATAATAGGGGGAAATGACAATTGCCGAGGAATATCCCGCCTTGGAGGCATTGGCCGTAGGATTCTTTTCCATTGCCCTTGCGGTGCTGAGATCATAAAGAAGCGTCTGCAAAACGCCGTCTTTTATGATCGTCTTCGTCTCTGTGGACACACCTTCCGCATCAAACGGCGTCTTTGCCACCAGATGCTCGGAATACGGATCGTCCACAAGCGTGACAATATCCGCCGCGATCCTCTCGCCCTCCTTGCCCTTTAAGAGCGAAAGACCGAGCTTTGCGCTTTTTCCCGAGAAGACACCGGAAAAGGTGTCCAGAAGCACCGACATCTGCTTGCCGCTGAGAACGATCGGGTAAGTGCCGCTTGGAAGCTCTGTGGCCCCCAGCTTTGAGAGGGCCTTGCTGACCGCCTTTTCGGAAAGCTCCTTTGTATTATCAAAGCTCGTTCCGAGGCGGTATTCATAAGCATCCTCCGACTCTCCGTCCTTGCTCACAACCGCCGCAGAGACTGCTGAGTAGACATACGCCTCCTTATGCAAGGAAAGTCCGTAGGAATTACAAAGGTCGACGGAGATCTCGGTCGCACCGACCGAGCATTCGGTACCGTCGGTCACGTACTCACTTTCCGCATACGTCTGTCTTTGCATCTTAAGCGCGAGATCGCAAAGCTCTGACGCCGAAGGCATAGGCAGAACCTTATTGTTCACCTCGCGGTATGAGTCTGAGCCCTCAAAAAGAACCGCCTCGTCCTCAGACTCAATATACATGGCGTTATCCGCCGCCTTGGAAACCAAAGCACGCAGCTCCTCCTCGGTTATGTGCTCGCACGAGGCGTAGCCAACCCGACCATCCTTAAGGCAACGGAAGCAAAGTCCAATCGAGTTTTCACTGCTGACCGAGCTGATCGCATCGCGGAAGGTCTCGGCCAAGGCACTGTTATTTTTTACATAGTAAACGTCATAGTGAGAGATGCCCTTCTTATTCGCGGCATCGGCAAGAATTTCTTTGATTTCCGAAAAATTCATATAGCCTCCTCATCTACCGCCCACGGTAATACTCGAAACACGGATCAGGGGCTGACCCACGTCGGTGGGAACCGAGCCGCTGGATGAGCCGCACATTCCCTGACCCGTGGCCAGGTTCTGACCCACCATATCAATATCCATAAGGATCTGCGAGCCGTTTCCGATCAACGACGCGCCGCGTACCGGCTCACAAATTTCACCGCCCCGAATGATATATCCCTCGCTGACCGCAAAGTTGAAATCGCCGGTCAGAGGATTGACCGAGCCGCCGCCCATCTTTTTGGCATACAGGCCGTACTCGATGGAACGAATGATGTCCTCGTTTTTATCCGGACCGTTATCAATAAAGGTATTGGTCATACGCGACGTCGGCTCAAAGTGATAGTCCTGACGGCGACTGTTTCCCGTCATCGGCATTCCCATACGGCGCGAGCCGAGACGGTCGATCATATATTGCTTCAAAACGCCGTTTTCGATCAGCACGTTCCGCTTGGTGGGGTTTCCCTCGTCATCGATGTTGACCGAGCCCCACGCGCCGACGATTGTGCCGTCATCAATGGCCGTGACCTTGTCGCTTGCGATTTTCTGCCCCAGCTTTCCGCACATCTGCGAGGTGCCGGTGCCCACTGAGGTTGCCTCAAGAGAATGACCGCACGCCTCATGGAAGATCACGCCGCCAAATCCGTTTTCGATGGCTACGGGCATTCGGCCTGCCGGGCAATACGAAGCTCTGAGATTTACCATCGCGTGACGCGATGCCTCCGCGCCAATATCCTCAGGCTTAAAGATCTCAAACATTTCCAGACCCATCCCGCGTCCGGGCGAGCAGGAGCCCGATTGGTTTTCTCCCTTATCCGATGCCACCGAGGACACCGCCATTCGGGTACGGATGTGCCGATCCGAGGTGAAAAGCTCCTCACTGTTGGCGATCCAAACGGTGCGATCGACAAGTGCAAGCGTTCCCTGCACCTGCGAGATATGCGCATCGTAATCCTTCGCGGCAAAGCACCCCGCCTTAAGAAGATCGATCTTGCGGTTCATATCCGCACCAACCGGCTCCACCTCCACGGGATGAATATTCGGGAAGATCCGCTCGGTAAGACGGAGATCAACGCTTACCTTTGCATCGGCAATAACATCGGCCACGCGTTGTGCGCAGGCCAGAAGTCCGCCGCGCGTCACGTCGCAGGTGGACGCGTATGCGGTTTGTGTGCCCTTAAACGCACGGATTCCCACGCCGCTTATGACGTTATCGGTGATCTTTTCTATTTTGGAATCCACCAAAGACAGACTTTGCGTGCGAGTAAGCTCACAAAAGATCTCGGCAAAATCGGCACCGCCTGACATAGCCTTGGCCAGCACCTCTGCCGCAATGATTTTATTCAGCATAATGTTTCCTTCACAAAAGGTTTTTTATAGTATATTCCAATAACCGAGGCATCATTCAGTCTGCCAAGCGCTCCCCAAGAATGAGACGGTACTTCTGATAAAAGCTTTCGAAGTAATCCCCGTCAAGCGCATCGCGGATCTTCTGCGTCAGATCGTTGTAGAAATAAATGTTATGCGTGACCGCAAGGCGCATACCCAGAGACTCCTTGGCCTTAAGAAGATGACGGATATAGGCGCGACTGTAGTTGCGGCACGCGGGACATCCGCATCCGGCATCCACCGGTCTTGCGTCACTCGCGTACTTCTCGTTCATAATATTCATCTTACCGTGCCACGTGAAAAGGTTTCCGTGACGCGCATTGCGACTGGGCATAACGCAGTCAAAGAAATCGATGCCGTAATGAACCCCCTCCAGAATGTTACACGGAGTACCTACGCCCATCAGATAGCGCGGCTTTTCTGCGGGCATATAGGGCTCGACCGCATCGATGATGCGGTACATATCCTCAGTCGATTCGCCGACCGAAAGACCGCCGATGGCATAGCCGTTCAGATCCAGCTTTGCAATCTCCTTCATGTGCTCGATGCGAAGGTCCTCAAATACACCACCCTGGTTGATGCCAAAGAGCATCTGGTCGCGGTTGATGGTATCGGGCAAAGCGTTCAGGCGCGCCATTTCTGCCTTGCAGCGAACCAGCCAGCGCGTGGTCCGTTCGCAGGACTGCTTTACGTAATCGTAGGGGGCGGGATTTTCAATGCACTCGTCAAACGCCATCGCAATCGTCGACGCGAGGTTGGATTGAATCTGCATACTCTCCTCGGGTCCCATAAAAATGCGCTTTCCGTCAATGTGCGAGGCAAAGGTAACGCCCTCCTCGGCAATCTTGCGAAGCACCGAAAGCGAAAACACCTGAAATCCACCGCTGTCGGTAAGAATCGGCTTTTGCCAGTTCATAAACTTATGAAGACCGCCAAGCTCCTTTATCAGTTTGTCACCCGGACGCACGTGAAGGTGATAGGTGTTGGAGAGCTCCACCTTACAGTTCATCTCCTCCAGCTCCTTAGTTGAAACGCCACCCTTGATAGCCGCACAGGTGCCCACGTTCATAAACACGGGAGTCGGGATATCGCCGTGAACGGTGTGCAAAATTCCGCGTCTTGCGCGACCGTCCTTTTTCAAAAGCTCAAATGTATTTTTCTTATCCATTGTACTTGGTAAAGTCCCAGGGACTATTTCCTTTCAAATTGTTTATCCAAAGAATTCTTTGACATTTCCACTGCCACCGGTCTTCCGTGCGGACAGAAGGTAATGTCAGGCAGCTGCATCATCTTATCCACCAGCCACTTGATGTGCTCAGCCGGGTATTCTCTTCCCGCCTTGATGGCCGCCTTGCAGGATGCCTGATACAGCGCGCGCTCAAAGACAAGCTTGCGCGAGACCTCAATGCTTCCCGTTTCACTGAGAATGCGATCCGCAAAGGTCACAAACATATCGCACACCGCATCGATTGAAACGCTGCCGGGCACCGCGGTGATCTCGGCTGAGTGCTTCTTGAGCGTAAAGCCAAAGCCAACCTTCTCAATTTCCTCACGGTAATTTTCAAGTGCTGTGATCTCATCGGTGGTCAGCATCACCTCGATGGGAATCATCAAAAGCTGGGACAGTGCCTCGTTTTCCGCCATATGTGACCGAAGCTCCTCAAAAAGGATGCGCTCGTGTGCCGCGTGCTTGTCGATAACGATCACCTTGTCCTCACGCTCTACGAAAACGTAAGAATGGAACGCCTCACCAATGATGCGGTAATCGCTGACTTTTTTGGGCTCTTGGCCCGCAATTGTCTCGCGAGAAACATTTACTTCTTCCTTTTTGATCTCGGAATGAAGATTCGAGCTCGGCGGCAGCTTTACTTCCTCTACCTTTTCCGATACCTCGGTCGGCCTTTGAGGTGCATGAGAAGCCGAGGTCTGTGTGGAAATATGCGGTGAGATTACCGCAGGCTCGGTCTCCCTTTTCGGAGCTTGGGGCGGCACGATCGCCTGTGTCGGCGGCTGCTGAACGGGCGGCTTTTCGGTAACAACCTCTGCCTTTCCGAAGGCACCGTCAAAAGAGATCTTCAGATTGGGATAGCTCTTTTTCAGATCCTCAACCGGGACAAAAGCATTGGTATAGCTCTGCTTTTTGGGCTCGGGCTTTGCCGTTTTCGGGGCTTCAAAGTGGAAGTCGGGTCTTGTGATGTCCTCTTCAAGCGCTGAACGCACCGTATAGTATATGGCATCAAAGACCGGCTTTTCATTGGAGAACTTGACCTCAAGCTTGGCCGGGTGAACGTTGACATCCACCGCGCGGGGGCTGACCTCAACGTTCAGCACACAGCACGGATACTTCTCACTCGGAATATAGGAGCTGTAAGCCTGCTCAATGGCCGCCGAAGCGGTCTTGCTCTTGACATAGCGTCCGTTAATAAAGAAATTTTGGTAATTGCGATTGGACTTAAAATTATCCGAACGTCCCACAAAGCCGCTAACTCTTACGCCATCGATCTCGGCATTGACCTGGATCATCTTCATCGCGAAATCGCGTCCGAAGATGGCATAAATGGTATTTTTGAGATTTCCGTCACCCGCAGTCTCAAACTTAACCGAGCCGTCCTGGATCATCTTAAAGGCAATGCGCGGCTGAGAGAGCGCCACCTTTTCCACGATCACGCTAACGGCGGCCGCCTCGGTCACGTCGCGCTTGAGAAACTTGCGGCGCGCGGGGACGTTGGCAAACAGATCCTCCACGATCACCGTTGTACCGGTGGCACAGGCACGCTCGGTCAGCGAGATCATATTGCCGGCGCTGACCTCCAGCATAGCGCCATACTGCGCTTCGGCGGTTTTGGATATAATACGCATATTGGAGACCGAGGCAATGGCGGCAAGCGCCTCTCCGCGGAATCCAAGCGTACCTACGTTTTCAAGATCCTCCGCCGTTTTGATCTTACTGGTCGCGTGACGGCGGATAGCAACGGGAAGCTCCTCGGGTTCCATACCGCAACCGTTGTCGCACACGCGAATAAAGGTCACACCACCGTTCTGGATCTCTACTGTGATCCGGTTGGCACCCGAGTCGATGGCGTTTTCCACCAGCTCCTTGACGGCCGACGCAGGGCGATCAACGACCTCTCCCGCCGCGATCAGATTGGCAACCGCAAACGACAGAACGTTTATTTTTCCCATAGGAGTCCCTCCTTTTTTGTTTTTATCCGAGACGCTTCTTGATGTCAAACAGGAAGGTAAGCGCCTCAAGCGGCGACATGGTATTGATATCGGTCGCCTTGAGCTCATTCAAGATCTGATCCTCGATGCACTCCTCCATCGAGATCTGGTTATCGTTTTCATTCGGCTTTGCCTCCCTGTCGGTCAAAACCAGATTGCTTGCGCTCCGTTCAACCACAGAGAGAATTTCCTTCGCGCGCTTGATCACCTCATTCGGGATGCCCGCAAGCTTTGCCACCTCGATGCCATAGCTGTCATCGGTGGAGCCGCGCACGATCTTGCGAAGGAAGGTGATGCTGTCACCGCGCTTCTTGGCGGCAATGTTGTAGTTGACGATGCCGTCAAACTCATCCTCAAGCGAGGTAAGCTCGTGATAATGTGTAGCAAACAGTGTCTTTGCACCGATCTTTTTGCCCGAGGTATATTCCACGATGGCGCGCGCGATGCTCATACCGTCAAAGGTCGATGTTCCTCTTCCAACCTCGTCATAAATGATAAGGCTGCGTCTGGTCGCGTTCTTCAGTATGTACGCCACCTCGTTCATCTCCAGCATAAAGGTGGATTGACCCGACGCCAGGTCGTCCGAAGCGCCGACACGGGTAAATACCTTGTCCACAATTCCGATGCGGGCATCCTCTGCCGGGACGAACGATCCGATCTGTGCCATAATGACAATAAGGGCAACCTGCCGCATATAGGTGGATTTACCTGCCATATTGGGGCCGGTGATCAGCATCAGGCGATTTCGATCGGTGTCAAGCAAAACGTCGTTGGGCACAAAATACGAATCCTTGACAAATTGCTCCACCACGGGATGCCGCCCGTCCTTGATGGTAATTACGTTTCCGATGTCCACCTCGGGACAGGTATATTTATTTCGGGATGCCACGGTAGCAAGGCTCAGATACACGTCCACAAGCGAGACCATTTCGGCCGCGCCTCGGATACGGTCACTGTTCTCTGCAACCTTGGCACGGATCTGCTGGAACACCTCATACTCCAGCGTACGGACCTTGTCCTCCGCGCCGAGAATGGTGGCCTCCATATCCTTGAGCTCCTGAGTAATATAGCGCTCGCAATTGGCAAGCGTCTGTTTGCGTATGTAGCGATCGGGCACCAGCTCGTAATAGGATTTCGTCACCTCAATGTAGTAGCCGAAAACCTTATTGTAGCTGATCTTAAGATTTTTGATTCCCGTAGCCTCTCGCTCCTGCTCTGCGATTTTCTCGATCCAGTCCTTGCCGTTGTTCATAATCGAGCGAAGGCGATCGATGTCCTCGTTGTAGCCGTCGGCAATCAGTCCCCCCTCACGAAGCACGATGGGCGGATCCTTGACAATGGCCGCATCGATGAGCGTATGAATGTCACTAAGGACATCCAGACGGCGGAAGATCTCGGAAAGTGCCTCACTTCCACACGAGCCAAGCAACGTGCGAAGCTCGGGAAGCCCCGAGACCGTGGCCGCGATCGCGCGAAGGTCTCGGGCGTTGGAGGTGCCGTACACCACCTTAGTGATCAAACGCTCAAGGTCAAGCACGTGCGACAAAAGCTCGCTGATCTCCTCACGAAGCATAAAATTGCCAAACAGCTCTTCTACCGCGCCCTGACGTCTGACGATGTCCTTGACGCTCAGAAGCGGATGCTCGATCCATTGACGCAAAAGCCTTGCACCCGGAGCGGTACGGGTCTTATCCAGCACCCAAAGAAGCGTTCCCTTCTTATCCTTGGAGCGCATTGCCTCGGTAAGCTCGAGGTTGCGACGCGTGTTGATGTCCAGCTCCATATACTGTCCGTCGTTATAGAGATCCAGCTTCTTGATATAAGAGATATCGCATTTCTGCATCTCGCGGATATAATCGAGAAGCGCGCCCACCGACGAGGTCAACGTGTGACTGGAGGAAACGGCAAGAACGGTCTCCTCGTCAAACTGCTCACTCACGATGGTCTTGGCCGCATCCAGCTCAAAGCGGTGCGGCTGATTATCAAGAAAGATCGCGCCAAGGCGTTCGCTTACGTATTCTGCAAGCCACGGCACCTT
>CAJGDZ010000078.1 GCA_904502055.1 uncultured Clostridia bacterium
ATTCCGTATTTTTCTCACAGTATACCAAATGTGGAATTTGGTCTATAGTTTCAAAGCGAACCGAGGCAAAGCCCTTGGTATATTCATTTTGAACGGCCTGCAGGATCAAAGGCATAAGACCGACGGAATTTTTATCTCCTTTGCTATGCTCATACTGTCCGATAATGTTCTCAAACAGGTGCTTTGGGCGACATACAAGCGACGAAAAGAGGCGTTCATACCATGTTTTCCTTGCCGGATTGTAAAGAGATAACGAACGAATGCAGTCTTTGAGCCGCTTCTCTCCTTTTGCGTTTTTGGGGAGTTTGTCCTCAAAGTCACGGTCAAAGGTTTCAAGCACATAACGGAAATAATTGCTTGTGTGAAAAAACTCGCCATTTCCCGAATTTACAAAAACCAAAATGCCGTTTCTGCGGAAGCCAAGCAAGTTTTGTCCCAGCATTCCGTTAAACAAAAAGGTATCCGAGTGCTTGCCGACCCATATCTGATAGCCGTAGTCAAACAGTTGACTTTCCTTGAGAATATCGACGTGACGTTCGGTTGCCGTTTGTAAATACTCCGCGGAGATAATTCGCTTTCCCTCATAAACACCGCCCGAAAGCACCATATGACCGATCTTGATAAGATCACACGGCAAAAGGTAAAGCCCCCATCCGCCCTTCTCTATACCCTTTGGAGAGCTTTCCCAATAGTAATTTACAATACCGAGAGGCGCAAAGAGACGCTCGTCCAAGAATTCGGAAAGGCTCTTCCCGGTCTTCTTTACAACAATGGCGGAAAGCAGATAGGTGTTTATGCTATTATATTTAAAGGTTTTTCCAACTTCCCCTTTGGTAGCGGAATTCAGAAAGCCCTTTATCCAATCGGTCGTGGTCATCGATTCGATCTCGGCAAATTGCAATGTGGCTCGCATTGTAAGCAGATCCTCAATACATAGATCCTTAAGCTTGAGCTTGGTAAGCGCGCCGAATTCCTTTGGGAAAAGATCGATTACCCTTTCCTCGGGAAAGCAAAGCCCGTCGTCAATCAGCATACCGATGGCCAGAGAAACAACGCTTTTACAAGCAGAAAAGGTATGCTTCCACACGCGAAGGTCTTGTGCGCCAAAGCTTGCACGGCAGATCAACCTGCCGTTTCTTGCAATCAACACGTTGTGTACGTTCAGCGTGGGGTCTTTCCGAAGTTTATCTAAAAATTCATATACGATCTCGGAAGGAATCCCCTCCTCCTCGGGGGCACAGCATGCAAGAGGCGTTCCCTGCTTTTCGTCGGAAAAAGGGGGCTTAAACGAAGTCATTTCGATCATCGGCTCTGTCGCATTTTTGCTGTCAAGGATTCGTAAAGCAAGCTGTGCGGAGGGCGGCAAAAGAAAAGAATTCACAAAAACGCTCCTCTCTTTTATCTGAGTTCGTTCAGATTGTAGGGTGTGGTCTGATATACAAAATAGTTCAGCCAATTGGAGAACAACAAATTGGCGTGAGAGCGCCAGGTGACGCGGGGCGATTTACTGTCATCGTCGTTCGGAAAATAATTCTTGGGAACATCGATAGGAAGACCGAGATTTTTATCGCGCAGATATTCGCGATTCAAGGTCTCGGCATCGTACTCCGAATGACCCGTGATGAAGATCTGTCTTCCGTTTTTGGTGGAGATCGCGTAGAGTCCCGCCTCCTCGGAAGCTGCCAGAATCTTAAGAGCCGGGCACGCCTTTACATCCTCCTGAAGAATCGTGGTGTGTCTTGAGTGAGGGACCATAAAGACGTCATCAAAGCCTCGGAACAAAATCGAGCTCTTGCGAACCACCTTGTGCGGAAATACACCAAACAGCTTTTTGTCAAGCGGATGCTTGTCAATTCCGAAATGATAGTAAAGTCCTGCCTGCGCACCCCAGCAAATGTGAAGTGTGCTGTGAACGTGTCGCTTGGACCACTCCATGATCTCGCAAAGCTCCTCCCAGTATTCCACCTCCTCAAACGGAAGCTGCTCAACGGGAGCGCCGGTTACGATCATGCCATCGAAGGATTGATCCTTTACGTCATCAAAGGTTTTATAAAAGGTGCGAAGATGCTCCTTGGATATGTTCTTCGATTCGTAGCTTTTGGTGTGCAAAAGCTCCACCTCGACCTGAAGTGCCGTGTTTCCCAGCAGACGCATCAGCTGTGTCTCGGTGTCGATTTTGGTGGGCATCAGGTTGACGATAGCAATACGAAGCGGACGAATGTCCTGCGTGATTGCCCGGGTCTCGTCCATGATGAAAATGTTTTCATTGGTCAGCGTTTTATACGCGGGCAATTCGTTGGGTATCTTAATGGGCATAAACGTTCTCCTTATCCGATCCGGTCAAGTGCCTGTTTAATGTCATCAATAAGATCCTGAGCATTTTCAATACCGCAGGAAAGACGAACAAGATCGGGCGAAACACCCGCAGCCACCAGCTCCGCATCGCTCATCTGGCGGTGTGTAGCACTTGCCGGATGCAGGCAACATGAGCGAGCATCCGCCACGTGCGTTTCAATGGCGATCACACGAAGGCTCTTCATAAAGCTTTCTGCTGCTTTACGTCCGCCCTTCACACCAAAGCTGACAACACCGCACGAGCCGTTCGGAAGATATTTTTCGGCAAGCTCGTGATATTTATCACTCTTAAGACCGCAGTATCTCACCCAAGAGATCTTATCACTGCTTTCCAGAAATTCAGCAACAGCCTGCGCATTCTCGCAATGGCGCTTCATACGCACGTGAAGGCTTTCAAGTCCAAGGTTAAGAAGGTACGCGCTGAACGGCGACTGGATCGAGCCAAAATCGCGCATAAGCTGTGCTGTTGCCTTGGTAATAAACGCTTTCGCAAGACCGAATCTCTCGGCATAAACCACGCCATGATAGCTCTCATCGGGCGTGCAAAGGCCCGCAAACTTTTCGGGATACTTTGTCCAATCAAACTTACCGGAGTCAACAATGCATCCGCCGACCGCCGAGCCGTGACCGTCCATATATTTTGTTGTAGAGTGGGTAACGATATCAGCTCCCCACTCAAACGGGCGGCAGTTGATGGGCGTAGCAAAGGTGTTGTCAATAATCAGCGGTACTCCGTGTTTGTGCGCAGCATTGGCAAAACGCTCAATATCCAGCACACAAAGCGCGGGGTTGGCAATTGTCTCGCCAAAGACCGCCTTGGTGTTCGGCTGAAAGGCATTTTCCAATTCCTCATCGGTGCAATCGGGCGAAACGAATGTGAACTCGATGCCCATTTTGCGCATCGTCACCGAGAACAGATTGAAGGTGCCGCCGTAGATCGATGAGCTTGCCACGATATGGTCTCCACAGGAGGCAATGTTGAAAACGGCGTAGAAGTTTGCCGCCTGACCGGAGGAGGTCAGCATTGCGGCACTTCCCCCTTCCAGCTCGGCAATCTTTGCTGCCACAAGGTCATTGGTCGGATTTTGAAGTCGTGAGTAGAAATATCCCTCCGCCTCGAGGTCAAAAAGCTTACCCATATCCTCGCTGGTATCATATTTAAAGGTCGTGCTCTGCACGATCGGAATCTGACGCGGCTCACCGTTCGCGGGTGTATAACCTCCCTGCACACACGTTGTTTCCAATCTCTTTTTCATATTTATATATTCCTTTCTGTTTAATCATCTGAAGGGGGTCACACCATCCTCGCGGAAGGCACCGACACGAACAATGGTCATCCAAAAATCGTCTTCGTTCTCACAGTCGATTTGGCACTCCTTGCAGAGTGCATCCAGCAAGATCGTGGGATTTAAGTAGTTGTCGCTGCTTACGTTCAAAACCGTGTGAATTTTCACGGTTTTGGATTCTTCACAATATGCTGCGTGAAAGACGCGGATCAAAGGAATCATATCAAACTCCTTTTCCCCCGTTTTGGTCGTTTTTGTGGCCATCCATGTCGGGCGGGAAGCAAGTGCATTCATCTGATCTGCAGTTTGTGCAGACAGCCCCCCGCATCCAAGCTCAATGTCATATTCCGACCAGACGTAGTCCGAGAATTTGGTGTCGGGCACGTAAACGTCAAGTATCTTCATTTCCTCGGTAACCTCACGGTTGAGCAGTTCCTTGATCTCCTCGCACGAGATCTCACGCTCAATACGGATATCCAGCATTTCGCACTCGCTTTGCATACCGATGGAAAGCGGTGTGGAAAACACCAGCTTGATGTGCGGGTTAAATCCCTTGGTATACCAGACGGGAATCCCGGCGCGAGAAAGAATACGATGCATCGTTCTTTGCAAATCAAGATGCGAAATAAACTGGAGATCTCCCACCTTGCGGAAGCGAACGCGAACACCAATCGGTTCTGCAAGAAGCGGACGGTCTTTTTTGGTATAACAGGACTTTAATTCTTTGCTTTCGGACAGCACGACCGCTCACCTCCCAGCTTATTGGCACCGCAAGCACTGCACATTTCGCGGCAGTTGGGTGTTGTTTTTTCTTGATATGCCTTTTGGCTCTCTCTTAAGAAAAAGCTCTTGTCTACACCGCAATCAATGATGTCCCACGGAAGAATCTCGTCCTTTCCAAATGCGCGGTTAGCGTAAAAGGCGGGGTCGATCTCTGCTTTTTCAAAGACAGACAACCATTTGTCATAATGGAAGCATTCGTCCCATGCATCAAAGACAAAGCCCTCCTCGGCGGCTATGGCAAGTGCCCTTGACAGCTTGCGGTCACCGCGAGCCAAAACTGCTTCAATTCTTGACGTTCCGGGATCGTGGAACAAATAGCGGATCTTGCGATCATTGATCTTACTGCCAATGAACTCCTGCTTTTTTACAAAGCTCTCCGCCGTATCCTGTGCCTCCCACTGGAACGGTGTAAAGGGCTTGGGTACAAAGCAAGCGACGCTGATGGTCACCTGCGGTGCACGTGCCTTGTTGCGCTTGGGATTTTTATAAAAGGCGTCCAGTACCTTTTTGGCCAGCAGAACGATCCCCTCAAGATCCTCCTCGGTCTCGGTCGGCAAGCCCATCATAAAGTAAAGCTTGACCTGCGTTTTGCCCGACTCAAAGGCCACGTTTACCGCGCGAAGAAGATCCTCCTCCAGAACGTTTTTATTGATCACGTCACGAAGGCGCTGTGTTCCCGCCTCGGGCGCAAAGGTAAGCGAGGCGCTTCGCACCGATGCCACCTTGTCCATCAACTCCTTGGTAAAGCTGTCTACGCGAAGAGATGGCAAGGAAAGGCTGACCATATTCTCGTCCGTCCATGCCAGTAGCTGATCGGTAAGCTCGGGGAGCTTTGTGTAGTCGCTGATGGAGAGCGACGACAAGGAGATCTCATCATATCCCGTGGATTCAAAAAGACACTTGGCCTGGCGATTTAAGACCTCGGGGCTCTTCTCTCTTACCGGTCGGTATACCATACCGGCCTGACAGAAGCGGCAACCGCGAATGCAACCGCGATAGACCTCCAGCATAATGCGGTCGTGCACGGTCTCAATATATGGCATTACCACCTTTTCGGGAAAATAGGAGGCGTCCATATCCTTCATAATACGCTTGGTGATCTTGGTGGGAATATCATCATAGATCGGACGGTATTCCTTCACCGTGCCGTCATCGTGGTAGGAAACCTCGTAGAAGGAGGGAACGTAAAGCCCCTTGATCGTACGCGCCGCCTCGTGAAGAAACGCTTTCTTGGAGTAATTTCCGCTCTCCTTCATTTGAATATAGAGCTTGGTAAACTCCACCAGCATCTCTTCCCCTTCACCGATGGAAAAGCAATCAAAGAAGTCTGCTATCGGCTCGGCATTGTAGGCACACGGGCCACCGCCGATAATGATGGGAAACTCGTCGCCTCTGTCTTTGGAAAGGATCGGCATCCCTGCCAGCTTCAGCATTGCCAGAACGTTGGTATACGACATCTCGTACTGAAGAGTAAAACCAACGATATCAAAGTCCGCAAGCGGATCCTTGCTCTCGTGAGCCGTCAAGGGAAGATGATGCTTTTTCATCTTCTCCAGCATATCCAGCCACGGCATATACACGCGCTCGCACCAGATATCCTCTTCCTGATTCAAAGCGCCGTATAAAATACGGATACCGAGATTCGACATTCCGATCTCATAAGAATCCGGAAAGCAAAATGCCCATCTGGCTTTGATTTTGTTTTTATCCTTCAAAATCTGATTGTACTCGCCGCCTGAATATCTCCCGGGCTTTGAGACCGATTTTAAGATCGTGTTTCTGTTTTTCATTTTGTTACTCATTTCAGTTTGGATTTCGTATAGATCAGCGCAGGCAAAAGCCAAAGCAACTGATAGATGGCAATATACAATGACGGAATGGTCGTATAAAGCTTTAGAACCATCATTACCGCAGAAACGGCAACACCAAGCAAAAGCGCTCCGATGCGAAGCCTTCTCTGTACGGCATGGATTCGTTTGATGTTAAAGCACTGTTCAAGGATCTTGAAGATCATATGAGAGTTTTTGGAGGTGACGATACCGCTGTCCGAATGCTTGCCGATCGGAATCAGCTCGTTCGGTGTGGGACGAATCACCTTGATGGAAATCTCACTGTCGCCGCGAAGCGCTGCAATCATTTTTTCATTTACATTCGGGTCAAGGGTTCGGATACCGACGTGGATGCCGTTTTTCACCATCTCTGCCGCAAACTTTTCAAACCTTTGAGTTACCGAATACTGCATATAAATTTTAGCGCAAAGCTCGCCGCCGATGGCCATATACAAAATGCTGATCTGGCCGCTTTCAATTTTCTTTTCGTCCTCGGGATTGCGCTTTGGGAAATATCCACGGCTTCTCATAAACGCAAGATTTCCAATATAAATGGTGCTTTCTCGGTTGAGCGAGGCCTCAAGACCGCCAACGGATATCTTGGTGATCTTTACTCCATCCTTTTTCTCAATCTCCTTGGCGGAGTTGTCGAAAACGTTGCTAAGCGGAGCTCCAACCAACGCAAAAACAGAAAGCGCATAGGACAAGATCTCATAAAAGTCCATGTCGTTATATACACGAAGTCCTACGATACGCGCACCATGTTTTCCAAACATTTCGGTGTCCTCAAGATAAATGGTGTCCGCATCGTGATATTCCTCGGTCACCGCATCACCGATCACGGCACTTTCCAGCTTGGAAAGGCCCTTGGTCAGGTGAAAGAACGGATAAATGCCGAGTGTAAGAAATTGCATCGGAAGACAAGCAAGCACCGTGAAAATGAATAATGTAAATGCGGAAGATATCGTCCCTCCCAGACAAAGAGAAAGGAGCGATACAAAAAGCGCACCGAGAACCGAAAAGGCGAGTTCATGGAAATATTCGGTAAACTGTACGGGTCTTCGTCCCGAGCGAGCAAAGAAATTGCCGACAAGATCGACTTTTTCAACAAAAAATTCTTTTTTTGGAGAAAACGCCGTTGCCGTTTCTGCATCGGAATTCCCTTCAAAGCGCTCAAGAGAAAGCTTCTCCTTCGGTTCGGAAACCACGTCGAAGGCAAGCTTTTCACGTGTTAAGCGCATGGCGTCATCCGCAATGCCGAAAAGGAGAAAAACTGCGACGGCAAAATTGTATACCGGAAGCTGTGCCTCTCTCGCCGCAAAGAAAATGACGGCGGTATAAATAAAATTAAATATGGCCAAACACGAGACCGAAACAAACGGCTCAGCGCGAAGAGCAAACAAAGAGTGAATGCCTTGCCAAATCCTTTTTCCGGAAACCAAAATCAATAGGACAGAAAACAAAAGTGCGACACCGTAATAACAAACGGCCGTTGCAAGCCAGCGAGAAAGATACGGAATCTGAAGCGATGTGCGCGGCAAATGCTCCAAAAATAAAATCAAGACCGAAAGCAAGAAGGTAAAGATAAATTGCCTCTTGATTTGGCTATGCTTGACCGTGTATTTTTGCCGGATCTCTTCGGTCTGGTGATGGGAACGGTATTCCTCGCCGCAATAGCCGTAGGTGTTCTTGGCCGTTGCTTCTCCCAAAATGGGGTCATGAAATCCGTTTTTGGCAGATCGCACGCGGAAATAACCAACGGAATTTTCCAACTCCTCGCGGCTTCCCAATGCCAAGGCCAAATTGATGTCCGTGTCATCAAAGTCCACCGAATCCGAAGCGGCTTCGTCTGCGGGGGCCACATCCTCTGCAGAGAAATTTCGGAAAAACTGC
>CAJGDZ010000079.1 GCA_904502055.1 uncultured Clostridia bacterium
AAAAGGGAAAAACAAAGTAGCATTGCAAGAAGAATGCGTACTAAGTGTATCAAAAGATACACTTGTGATTGCAATTGTTTCTCGTTTGGCTTCTCACAAGGGGCTGGATCTTGTTGTGGAGATTGCCGAGAGAGTCCTTTCGGAGCGAGACGTTCAGCTCATCGTTCTTGGCCAAGGCGAGGGGCGGTACGAGCAATTCTTCCGTGAGCTTGAAAAGCGGTTTCCCGGGAAAATGAGGGCGCTGATCTGTTATGACCGCGCGCTTTCCAAGAAGGTTTACGCCGCCGCAGACGTGTTTGTTATGCCGTCAAAAAGCGAGCCCTGCGGTCTTTCGCAGATGATCGCCTCGCGGTACGGCGCGGTTCCCGTGGTGCGTGAGACGGGCGGACTATACGATTCCATAAAGCCTTATCGGGAGGAAGCGGGCGAGATTTTTGGAAACGGCTTTACCTTTGCCGACTATTCTGCAAAGGCGCTGTGGGGCAGCCTTCTTGCAGCTGAGTCGCTTTACCGCCGATCGGACGCTTGGTCGCGGCTTGTGAGGACGGTTATGACAACCGACTTCTCGTGGTCGGCATCCGCCAAAAAATATTTGGAAATGTATCAAGAGATATAAAAACAGAAAGGAAATTCTCTATGTCAAAAACCATGACCGAAAAGCAGGTTCGGGAAAATATCGAGGCCAAGCTGTCCAGACAGTTCGGCTGTACGGCAGACGAGGCCTCGCGCGAGCAGATGTATAAGGCGGCGGCTATGACGGTGAAGGACATTCTGACGGCCAAGCGGACGGCCTATAAAAATAAGGTGAACGAGGCAGGAGCCAAGCGCGTGTACTATATGTGTATGGAGTTTTTGCTCGGACGCTCCTTGCGCACAAATCTGTGCAATCTCGGTCTTGCCGAGCCTTACCGTGCGGCGCTTTCGGCACTGGGCTTTGACCTGGAGGATCTTTATGAATGCGAGCCCGATGCGGGGCTTGGAAACGGCGGCCTTGGGCGTCTGGCCGCCTGCTTTATGGACTCACTTTCCTCGCTTGATTATCCCGCCACGGGATTTTCGATCTGCTACGAATACGGTCTTTTCAAGCAGATGATCGTGGACGGCGTGCAGATCGAGCTTCCCGACGTTTGGCTTCCGGGCGGCGAGGTGTGGCTCACGCCGCGCACCGATCGCATCTTCAAGGTGCGAATGGGTGGCCGTATTCATGAGGAATGGAAAAACGGACATCTTGAGATCTCCTATGATGGCGGTGACGTGATCGAGGCGGTGCCCTACGATATGATGATTTCGGGTGCGGATAGCGATGCGGTCAGCCTTCTCAGACTCTGGAAGGCGCGGGATATTCACAACTTCAATATGGGGCTTTTTACCCAGGGGCAGTATACCCGAGCACTTGAGGAGAGCACCAACGCGGAGATCATTTCCAAGGTGCTGTATCCGTCCGACAACCACACCGAGGGCAAGCTATTGCGTCTTTCCCAGCAATACTTTTTGGTTTCCGCTTCTGTTCAGAGCATCGTGCGCGACCATATGGCAATCTACGGTACGCTGGACAATTTTCCCGACAAGGTGGCCATTCACATCAACGATACCCACCCTGCGCTTTGCATTCCCGAGCTGATGCGTATTCTGATCGACGAGTATTTCTTTTCCTGGGAAAAGGCGTGGGACACGGTGTGCCGCACGATGTCCTACACCAATCATACGGTGATGCCCGAGGCGCTGGAGACCTGGAATGAGGATCTCTTCCGCTTGAAGCTCCCACGCATTTACGGCATTGTAAAGGAAATCAACGAACGCTTTTGCCGTGATGCCTGGCAAAGCTTTCCGGGCAACTGGGATCGCATTTCGGCCATGAGCGTCATTGGCTATGGGCAGGTGCGAATGGCCAATCTTTCCGTCATCGGCTCACACTCGGTGAACGGGGTTTCAAGGCTTCATTCCGATATCCTCAAGAGTGCGACCTTTAAGGATTTTCACCGTATGTACCCCGAGCGCTTTGACAACGTCACCAACGGCATTGCGCACAGACGTTGGCTTTGCTACGCCAACCCGCGTCTGGCGGAGCTTCTGGATAACTGCATCGGTCCTGCCTACCGCCGCGAGCCTGAGCGCCTTCTGGATTTTGCCGAGTTTGCTGACGATCGCTCGGTTCTGGAGGCGATGCGGGACATCAAGCACCAAAACAAGGTGGCGTTTTCCACCTATCTTATGAAAAAAACGGGAAGGAGCATCGACACACATTCGGTTTTTGACGTTCAGATCAAGCGCCTGCACGAGTACAAGCGCCAGCTTCTGAATGCGCTGAACATCATCGGTCTTTATCTGGATCTGAAGGACGATCCCGACAGGGAAATGCAGCCGCAGACCTTTATCTTCGGTGCCAAGGCGGCACCCGGCTATCATATGGCCAAGCAGATCATTCGCTTGCTTTGCTATATCAGCCGAGACATCGAGAACGATCCAAAGATTCGCGAGAGGCTTCAGGTCGTCTTCCTGGAGGATTACAACGTCAGCCTTGCCGAGGCGCTTATTCCCGCGGCCGAGATCAGCGAGCAGATCTCGCTTGCAGGAAAGGAGGCGAGCGGCACGGGATGTATGAAGCTGATGATGAACGGTGCGATCACCGTCGGCACGCTGGACGGTGCCAACGTGGAGATGCTGGCCGCCGCGGGGAATGAAAATATGTTTATTTTCGGTTTAAACAGTCGCGAGGTCGACGAGCTGTGGACCAGGGGGTATTACGCCGCAACCTACTACAGCAACAACGAGCGGCTCAAGCGTATCGTCAACCATCTGCATCTTGGCTTTGCCGGTGAATCCTTTGCGGAGATCGCAATGTATTTGCTTTCAGGACAGGGGATCGCCGATCCGTATATGTGTCTTGCGGATTTTGAATCCTACCGCCAGACCCACGAGAGTATGATCGCGGCGTATGCGGACAAGACAAGGTGGAACCGCATGTCGCTTTTGAACGTTGCCGCGTCGGGGTATTTTGCCGCTGACCGCAGCATCGAGGAATACGCCACGCGCATCTGGGGGCTGAAGCGGCTCTCGCTTGAAGGAGAATGAGATGTTGCCAAGGCATCACAATTTGATAGAAAACGGACACCTGCCTCGCATTTGCAAAACGGTGGGCGGAGAAGATGCTTCAAGGCGCGGCGCCTTTGCCCGTGGTACGGAGCTGATTTTCTCTGTGTATGCTCCAAGACGGTTGGGGGTTACTGCGGTGACACTCCGGATCGCGAGGGACGGCGAGGCGGCAGCCGACCTTCCGTTTGCCTTTGTTGATTCGGCGCGCGGTGTAGACGAATACCGCTTGACGCTTACGCTCGACAAAGCGTTTTGCCGTGGTGAGGACGCGCTGTTTTACTATGAGATTTTATTTTCACGCGGCGCAGAAACGCTGTATACCGATTCGGTCAACAACATGGATTTTACTCTCTCCGCACAATCGGCCGGTCGGTTTCGCTTGCTTGTCTACCGTGCCGATTTTCAGGTTCCCGAATGGTTTGCGGGCGGTACGATGTACCACATTTTTGTTGACCGCTTCCGTCGCGGCGTGCCTGAGCGTGCTCCGCGCGCCGACGCGCGCCTGAATCCCGATTGGGAAAAGGGAATTCCCGATTATCCCGAGCGTGCGGGCGATGCCTTTGACAACAACACCTTTTTCGGAGGCGACCTTGAGGGGGTGAGGGAAAAGCTGGACTATCTTTCCTCGCTCGGTGTTACGGTGATCTACCTTTGTCCGATCTTCAAGTCGCATTCCAATCACAAATACGACACGGGCGACTACGAGCAGGTGGACGAAATGTTTGGCGGAGAGGAGGCGCTCCGCGATCTGATCCGCGCGGCAAAGGAAAAGGGCATTCGCCTGATTCTGGACGGCGTTTTCAATCATACGGGCGACGATAGCCGCTATTTCAATCGTTACGGAAATTACGACAGTCTCGGCGCGTATCAGTCGCCGGACTCGCCGTATTTTGACTGGTACCGCTTCGACAAACACCCCGACCGCTATGACGCTTGGTGGGGCATTGATATTTTGCCCAAGCTCAACCATGGCTGTGAGGCGTGTCGCCAATTTTTTGTGGGCGAGGGCGGCATTGTTCAGCGCTATCTCCAAATGGGGATCGGCGGATGGCGGCTGGACGTGGCCGATGAGCTTTCGGACGAATTTCTGGATGAACTGAGAAGCCGCGCCAAGCAAACTTCAAGGGATGCTCTGATTATCGGTGAGGTATGGGAAAACGCCGCCGACAAGATCGCCTACGGAAAAAGGCGGCGCTATTTCCGCGGCACTCAGCTTGACAGTGTGATGAATTATCCGCTGAAGGACGCCATTCTCGCCTTTGTCTTGCACGGCGATGCTTCGTGCCTGTACAACACCGTGACCGAGCTGTATTCCTCCTATCCGCCTTTGGTTTGCGATGCTTTGATGAATCTCCTGGGTACCCACGATACGGCGCGTATTCTGTCGGTGCTTGGCGGCGCACCGCTTGAGAAAATGGAGAACCGCGAGCTGGCTCGGTTTCGCCTGAGTGTGGAGCAGAGAAGGATGGCCATTGCGCGCCTTAAGGTGGCGTCGACCTTGCAGTTTACTCTGCCGGGCGTGCCGTCCGTATATTACGGCGACGAGGCGGGACTTGAGGGTGGTCGCGATCCCTTTTGCCGTATGCCCTATCCGTGGGGACGCGAGGAGGAGGATCTTGTGGAGCATTACCGCTTTCTTGGAGGGCTTCGCGCAAAGCATTCCGTATTTCGGCACGGCGCCCTTTGCTTTTGGGAGTACCGAGAACACCTTGTGGCGTATACCCGTGAGAGCAAGGACGAGCGCCTCTTGATCCTCGCCAACAGCGGCGAGAGGGCGGAAGCTCTTTCTCTCCCCTCAGCGTGGACGGACGTGGCAACGGGAGAGCGGATGTGCGGCTCTGTTTCGCTGGAACCGATGAGCGCCAGAGTGTTGTCGGAGCAGGCTTTTCTTTGATTTTACTATTGACAAAAGATGGCTTGTCCAGTATAATAAAAATACGAATTCTTATCCCGCAGGAAGTCGCCTGCGGGAATTCTTTTCGGGGGGATATTATGTTCAAAAAATTGTTTGAAAAGCTGACCAAAAGCAAAAATCCCGAAAGCAAACGCTATCGCTACGATATGGCCAAGCAGATCTGCGGTCACCACGTCAAGTACGTGACCGAGAAAAAGGACGGTGTGGACGAGGTGATCGGTCGCAGCGGCGCTCTCAACATCCGCGGTGACGAGCTTCTTGTTTTTGCTTCGTCGGATATTTTGATGCGTTGTCGCATCGAGGACATGCAGGCGTGGGAGCTTCTTTCCAAGGACGGTGTTGTCATCACCGCCCCCGATCTTCAGCGCGGCGGCGAGGAGAGGACCATCATCGTTTATTATGTATATTACCGCTAAGACATTGAAAAAAAAAGAACGAAAAAGAGAAAAAGTATTGCTTTTTCGCGAAAAAAGAGTATAATATAAAGGTCATATAAAACATTTGGAGGAGTACATATTATGGCAAACATCAAGGATATGAAAAGCACGGTCAGCCGTCCCGAGCGCGTGATCCAGTTCGGTGAGGGCGGTTTTTTGCGCGGCTTTGTGGATTGGATGCTTCAGAAGATCAATGAGACCACTGATTTCGACGGAAACGTCGTTGTGGTTCAGCCCATCGAGAAGGGAATGTGCGATATGCTGACCGCTCAGAACGGTCTGTATACCCACATCATCCGTGGCAAGGAGGGCGTGGACAAGACGGTGGTTGACGTCATTTCGCGCTGTGTAAAGCCCTATGAGGACTTCGAGGCGTATATGGCACTTGCCGAAAACCCCGACTTCCGCTTTATTTTCTCGAATACCACCGAGGCGGGCATCGTATTCCAGGATACCGATAAGCCCACCGATATGCCGCCCGCAAGCTTTCCCGCTAAGCTGACGCTGCTTCTCAAGCGCCGCTTTGATCTGGGTCTTCGCGGCTTTATCCTCATCCCCTGCGAGCTGATCGACCGCAACGGCGACAACCTCAAAAAGGCGGTTCTTTCCTATGCGAAGCTTTGGGGCTATGACGAGGCGTTTGCCGCTTGGGTCGAGAAGGAAAACGTGTTCTGCAACACGCTGGTTGACCGCATCAACACCGGTTATCCCAAGGATGAGCAGATCGACCTTGGCTACGAGGACGACCTTGTGAATACCTCGGAGTATTTCCACCTCTTTGTTATCGAGACCGATTACGATATCGAGGCCGAGCTTCCCTTTGGAAAGGCGGATCTTAACGTCATAGTCACGCCCGATAAGCTGGAGCTCTACCGCACGCGTAAGGTGCGCATCCTTAACGGCGCGCACACCTCGCTGGTTCCGCACGCGCTTCTTTCGGGCTTTGATACCGTTAAGTCCTGCACCGACGACGAGAAAATGCGCGCGCACCTTTATACGTGCGTATTTGACGAGATCCTTCCCACGCTTGACCTGCCGAAGGACGAGCTGAAGGCGTATGCCGAGGACGTGCTTACGCGCTTTGCCAATCCCTACATCAAGCATTACCTTTCCGCGATCTCGCTCAACTCGATCAGCAAGTTCTGCGTTCGCGTTCTGCCCTCGATCAAGGAATACAAGAACCGCTTTGGCAAATATCCGCCTCAGCTGATGTTCTCCTTCAAGAGACTCATCGAGTTCTATCAGACGGGCACTCCCAGCGACGCGCCTGAGGTGATCGACGCCATCCGCGGCCACGAGCTTTCCGAAATTTTGGCAAATACCTCGCTTTGGGGTGAGGATCTGTCGGCTATGTATGAGGAGATCAAACATGCAAATACATCCGTCTGATAACGTAGAGATCCGTCCCGAAAACGGACAGAAATACGCGCTTTGTGATATCAAGGCAGGGGAGAGCGTCATTAAGTACGGCTTCCCGATCGGTCATGCCAAGTGCGACATCGGGAAGGGGGAGCACGTGCATTCGCATAACGTAGCCTCCTCGCTTTCGGGTCTTGGTAATTGGCAGTACAAGCCGATTGACTATCCCAAGGGAGACAAAATTGAACGCACTTTTCTGGGCTATCCCCGTAAGAACGGGGACGTCGGCATCCGTAACGAGCTTTGGATCGTTCCCACGGTTGGCTGCGCGGCAAGCGTGGCAAGAGCACTTGCCGAAAAGACGGGCGCTAAGGCGATGAACCATCCGCTTGGTTGCTCGCAGCTTGGCGACGATATGAAGGTCACGCAGAAGATCCTGAACGGTCTTATTCACCACCCGAACGCGGGCGGTGTGCTTGTGCTGGGTCTTGGCTGTGAGAACAACCACCTCGGACGTATGAAAGAGGTGATCGGTGAGGTGGATGAGGAGCGCGTGCGCTTCCTTAACCTTCAGGATTGTGAGGACGAGATGGCAGAGGGACTTGCCATTCTCGAGGAGCTTAAGGCCATTATGGCCAAGGACGAGCGTGTTCCGCTTCCGGTCTCCAAGCTCAAGATCGGCGTCAAGTGCGGCGGTAGCGACGGCTACAGCGGCATCACCGCCAATCCCCTTGTCGGACGCGCCATGGGACTTTTCGATGACGCGGACGCCACCGTATTTATGACCGAGGTGCCCGAGGTATTTGGCGCAGAGGAGATACTTCTGTCGCGCTGTGACAGTCAAAAGACCTTCGATGAGGTGGCAGGTATGATCCGCCGCTTCCGTGAGTACTTTATTGCCCACGGGGAGGGAATTGCCGACAATCCGTCGCCCGGTAACGTGGAGGGCGGCATTACCACGCTGGAGGAAAAATCGCTTGGTTGTGTGCAGAAGGGCGGCTACGTCAAGGTGCGCGGTGCTTTGGAATTCGGCGAGACGGCCGAGGGCGGGGGACTGTACCTTGTCAACGGCCCCGGTAACGACCAGATCGCGGTGACCAACCTTGCCGCCGCGGGCGTACACATGATCCTGTTTACCACGGGAAGAGGCACTCCGCTCGGCTCTGCCGTGCCTACGGTCAAGATCTCCACCAACCGTGCGCTTGCAGAGCGGAAATCGGGATGGATCGATTTTGACGCATCCCCCGTGCTTGATGGCGTACCGATGGATGAGCTGACC
>CAJGDZ010000080.1 GCA_904502055.1 uncultured Clostridia bacterium
CCCACGTCTCCCCTCACCGATAAATCAAAATTTGAAATACGAAATTTTAGATATCCAAATTCTCAGCGAATTTGGCGTTTTCCTCGATGAAGATCTTACGGGGCTCGACCTTATCGCCCATAAGGAGTGAGAAGGTAGCGTCGCAAAGCTCGGCGTCCTCCATGGTGACCTTAAGAAGCGTACGCTTTTCGGGGTCCATGGTGGTCTCCCAAAGCTGCTCGGCATTCATCTCACCAAGACCCTTATAGCGGTTTACCTCGATGTTCGAGCCGCCGCCCAGCTCCTCCATAATGCGGTCGCGCTCCTCGTCGGAGTACGCGTAATAAAGCTGCTTGGAATTTCGCTTGCTGATCTTGTAAAGCGGGGGCTGAGCGAGGTAGATGTGACCCTGCTCGATCAGCGGTTTCATAAAGCGGAAGAAGAAGGTGAGAAGCAGGATGCGGATGTGCGAGCCGTCGACGTCGGCATCCGCCATGATAACGATCTTGCCGTAGCGAAGCTTTTCCATATTGAAATTCTCACCCACGCCGCAGCCGATCGACTGAATGATGGGCTGAAGCGACTGGTTGGCCGCCACGTTGAGCGTATTGGCCTTTTCGACGTTGAGCACCTTACCGCGAAGCGGAAGGATGGCCTGGAAGCGCGAGTTGCGTCCCTGCGTGGCCGAGCCGCCTGCCGAGTCTCCCTCGACCAGATACAGCTCCGTTAGCTCCACGTTGCGCTCGTTGCAGTCTCTGAGCTTACCGGGAAGCACCGAGCCGCCGTCAAACGCGCCCTTGCGGCGTGTTTCCTCACGGGCCTTACGCGCTGCCTCACGGGCACGCGAGGCCGCCATGGTACGCTCGACGATCATCTTTGCCGACGCGGGATTTTCCTCCAGGTACTCCGAAAGCTTCTGGTTGACCGTGTTTTCCACCAGCGTACGGATCTCCGAGTTACCCAGCTTTGCCTTGGTCTGGCTTTCAAACTGCGCGTTCTCCAGCTTGACGCTGACAATGGCACAAATGCCCTCGCGCACGTCCGAGCCCTCCAGCTGCGGATCCTTGTCCTTCAGCGCGCCGATCTTGCGCGCGTAGGCGTTGATGATCTTGGTAATACCTGCCTTGAAGCCGGTCTCGTGCATACCGCCCTCAATGGTATTCATATTGTTGGCAAAGGTAACGATGCTCTCACTGTACGCCGTGGTGTACTGCAGAGCGATCTCGGCGACCGAGCTGTCCTTTTGTCCCTTCATGTAGATGACGTCGCCGTGAATGGGCGTTTTTCCGTCTCTCTCGCAAAGAAACTCCACAAACGAGCGAATACCGCCCTCAAAGCAGAAATCGTCCTCACGGATGTTCTCGGGGTCTCTCTCGTCACGGAGAACCAGGCGCACACCTGCATTAAGGAAGGCCTGCTCGCGCAGTCTGGTCTGCAAAATTTCGTACTGGAACACCGTTTCCTCGAAAATCGTGGGGTCGGGCTTAAAGGTGACCTTTACGCCGTGCATGCGGTCGGGCGAGGCCGGCTCGGTCTTGCCGCGTCTGGCCACCATACCGCGCTCAAAGCGCTCGGTAAAGCGCTCTCCCTCGTAGCAGTCGTCCAGCTCCACCCACTCGGAAAGCGCGTTGACCACCGATGCGCCCACGCCGTGCAGACCGCCTGCGATCTTATATCCGCCGCCGCCGAATTTTCCGCCCGCGTGCAGAATGGTGTAGACCACCTCGGGCGTCGGAATACCCTGCTTTGGGTGCATACCCGTGGGAATGCCGCGTCCGTTGTCCTCAACGGTGATGGTTTCACCGGGGTTGATGGTTACGGTGATCCTGTCACAAAAGCCGGCCAGCGCCTCGTCGATCGAGTTGTCGACGATCTCATAGACCAGGTGGTGCAGACCGCGGATCGAGGTCGTACCGATGTACATACCCGGACGCTTCCGTACCGCCTCAAGACCTTCAAGAACCTGAATGTCACTTTCGTTGTAGTTGATCTGGTTGTTTTCCATTTTATACCTTCCGAATTTTATTTTTGATGATTATTTTTTGATATAAAATTTTCCACTTCATTATGGATGATATCGCAAACATCACGAAATTTTTGTATTACCTCTGTATTCTGAAACCGAAGAACACGAATCCCGTTTTTTTCTAAATAGGATGTTCTTTCCTTTTCTTTTGCCTGATTTTCCGGTTCATAATGCTGAGACCCATCAAGCTCAACGGCAAGCCTTGCCTTGGAACAATAAAAATCCAGAATATAGCCGCCAACCGTTACTTGTCTATGAAACCGGCAAGGATATTGCTGCAGAAATTCATACCACAGCTTTCTTTCCTCTTTTGTCATATTCTTTCGCAGCTGTTGGGCTAAATGCGTTAATTTTTTATTATGTCTCATTTTTTTTCATAACCTCATCCACCGCTAAACGCGGTCCCCCTTCCCCAAAGGGGAAGGCTTGCTTTTGTTCTCGCCTTCGATGATTGCTTGCACGGTAAAATCAGTTACGTTAACTTTTTTGATTAAGAATTTTATTTTCTAAATCTCTATGATGTGAGCTTCCGGTATAAGCTTTTTAAAACTTAAATTTTGTTGATTTCTTAAACAAAATATCTTTGTTTTCCTCTTCCTTTACGCAGATACGGTCGCAAGCCTTCCCCTTTGGGGAAGGGGGACCGCGTTTAGCGGTGGATGAGGTTAAAAGCTATAAATTTTTTACAACTTCACGGCAAAAGACTCACACGTTCCTCACCACTCCACGCGGCCGAGAAGGGCGGTGGGAGAGAGCTGGGAGAAGCAGATGCGCTTTTTTCCCCGCTTATCGGTATACAGAACAAAGGATTTGGGGATCTCATAGCTTGCCGACTCGACAAGACCTTCCTTTTCCTTTGCGGAAAGGTAGCGGCGTGTGACGGGTGAGACCGTCGCACTGTCGGTATCGAAAATGCCGATGATATCCTTCTCGCGGACATTCTTGCGATTTCCCACGTGCAGATAGATCATACGCTTCATATCTTCTCTGCCTCCTCGATGCGGCCGTCCTTCACGCGGATGATGTTGGCACTGCCGTACGCCTCGTCGCGGATCTCGCAGGTGGTCATAATGACCTGCTTATCCTTGATCTCCTCAATGAGGTATTCGCGTCTGGCAAAATCCAGCTCCGAAAGCACGTCATCCAAAAGGAATACGGGATATTCGCCCGATTCCTTGCGGCTGATCTCGCCCTCGGCCAGCTTTAAGGAAAGCGCCAGCGAGCGCTGCTGACCCTGCGAGGCAAATTGCCTTGCCGCCTTGCCGCCAAGGCAGATCTCAAGGTCATCCTTGTGCACGCCGTACAGCGTGGTGCCGGCGTAGATCTCGCGCTCCAGATTTTGCGAGAGCAGCTTTTTGTAAATTTCCTTGGTCTCGTTCAGATCCTGATAGCTCTCCTGCTCCGACGAGCCCTTATAGATCAGCGTAGGCACCTCGTCGGTCTTTCCCGTCTTTTCACTCATCTGAGCAAAGCAGGTCTGCATAAAATTCTGCACCTGCGCCGCGTACGATTCGCGGAAGCGCGAGAGAATGGCCGCCTCGTGCGCCAGCGCCTCCGACCAGTAGCCTACCGTTTCCATAAAGGTCGCGCGGTCGTCCTGCGCATTCCGCAAAAGCGTATTTCGTTGCTTGAGTATTTTTTCGTACTTGGTCAGCGACACAAGGTACATGGGTCGCAGTTGGCTGATCGCCTCGTCAAGAAACGCTCTTCGCTCGGCGGGCGCACCCTTGATGAGCGACAGATGCTCCGGGCAAAACAGCACGCACCGAAATCGTCCAACCATATCCGAAAGCTTTGTGATCTTATTCTGATTGATCTCGATCTGACGGCGCTTGCCCGCGGCGTATTTGATCTCCATCCGCTGGCGGCGCGTGTCGGTAAACTCCAAAGCAATGCTTGCGTGGTCGCACCCAAAGCGCATCAGCTCCGCTTCCTTGGCCGCGCGAAAGCTTTTTCCCGTTGAAGCGGTATAAATGGCCTCAAGCAGGTTGGTCTTTCCCTGCGCGTTGCTTCCAAGCAGGATGTTGACGCCGCCTGTAAACTCCACCGACGCACTTTCAATGTTCCGAAAATTTTTTAGCTCGATCTTGTTACAAAACATAGCTTAGTTGGTCATCTTTACGGGAAGAAGCATAAACTTCTCCTCGATTCCTTCCCGTTCGTAAGCGGGCTCAATGTTGATGCTGGTGAGCGGCGAGGAAAGTGTGATCAAAATCTCCTCGGCCGTGCAGGCTCTTACGCTGTCCATCAGATATCGGTTGTTGAACGCGATGAGAAGATCCTCACCCTCGTGCTCGACCTCGATCTCATCGTACGTCGATCCGGCACCCGACATGGCGTGGATCTTAAGAAGACCGCCGTCCAGCTGAAGCTTGACCGACGAGCGCACACTGCCCGCAATTCTCTCCTCGGTAATGAGAGCCGCCCGTTCCAGAGCCGACATAAGCGCGTCGCGCTTTACGCGCACCGAAATCTTATGCGTCTTGACAATGATTCGCTCATAATCGATGTATCGGCCGTCCACAAGGCGGGAGAAGAAAATAAATTCATCCATCAGGAAAATGATATTTTTTCTGGTCATAACGATACGAACCTGCTTTTCCTCATCGTCATCCAGCATACGGAACAGCTCCTGCGTGGTCTTGGAGGGAACGATAAAGTCAAAATTCAGCGCCGTTCCGTCCGCACCCGTGTTCTTGATGTCGGTCGCCAGCGAGCACTTGGCCAGCTTGTAGCTGTCGCACGATACCAAAAGAAGCGAGCCCTCACGCACCTCAAAATAACAGCCGTTGAGCACCGGTCTTTGGTCGTTGATGCCCATCGCGTACATAACCTTGGTCAGCATCCCCTTCAGCTCACCCTCGGAGACCGAAAAGCTCTTGTCGCTCTCAAGCTTGGGGATCATCGGAAAATCGGTGCCGGGAAGCGCGTTCATACGGTGAACCGACTTGCCGCTCTCAATGCTGGCAACCAGCTTATCGTCTACGGTAAGCGTGATCTCGTCACCGTCCATAACCTTTAAGGTCTGGTTGAATTTCTGCGCGCCTATGATAAACGTGCCCTCCTCAATGACCTTGGCCTCGGTGGTAATGCGGATGCCCTTCTCAAGATCGTAGGTCGTCATGATCAGTGTGTCCGGCTTCTGCGCTTCGATCAGAATGCCCTCGATCGACGTGAGGGTCGATTTTCCCGAAACCGCACACATAAGCGGTGCTACCGACGCTGCCATCTTGCTCTTATCAAAGATAATTTTCATCACGAATACCTATCGGGCCTCGCCCGATCCCTTTCTTTGTTTTAAATTATTTGTAGTTGAATTAGAATACGAATAAATTGAAGTTTGTCGAGGGGAACGTGGGGCTCTGCCCCAAACCCCGCCACCTTTAAAAAGGTGGACGAAACCTTTGCACAGGGCAAAACGGGTTTGCCATTTGCACCAAACGAACGATAATGCGAAAACGATGTGTGATCCATTATCCGAGTCATTTTGAAACCTTCTCACGCGTGAGAAGGTTTCGGACGCGCGAGGTCTGCAAGCCGAAAAGAGAGCAAGCTCTCTTTGTCGGATTGCCGACCTTGCGCTGACGGGAAGCCTTGCGGCTTTCCGTCTAAAATGACGTGATGTTTAAGCAGACCCATTCTGCAAAAAGTTTTGCGGCGCTTTTTCAAAAGCGCCCCGCCGGAGGCACGTTCTCCATTGCAAATCCCAATTTGGATTGTCAATTTGCTGTCTGCCTGTGCGCGGTAAGAGAGATAAAAATATATAAGTAAAATAATTGTAACAGTAGTAGGGTCTGTCAAAACTGTGGAAAACCGGCAAAGCCTTTTGGGACAAGCCCTGCGGGAAAAATTTTCTTGTGAAACCCTTTGGAAAACCCGTCGGTTTTCTGTGGAAGGATTGTGGAAAAAATTTTTTTGAGAGAAAAATTTTTTTTTTCGCGCAAAGGAAAAATTCGGATGCCGATTTTTGCCTTTTGCCTGTGGATAACTGCCAAAATCGCTTGCGGTGTAAGGGCTCTTTGGTGATTTTCCCCTGTGGAAAACCTGTTAATCCCGCTCGGTGATTTCCTTTTCGAGGCTGAGCATTTCCAGTGCAAACGCCGCCTCGGTGTCCACCTTTTTCTGAATCAGCTGATAGGAGCTGAGCATGGTCGTATGGTTTTTCTTGCAAAAGACCTTGGCAAGATTGGGATAGGACATTCCCGTGATCTTTTTAACAAGGTAAATGGCCGCGTGACGTGCCATCACCACCTCGCGCACGCGCTTTTCGCTGAGAAGATCGTTTTTTCCGACGTTGTAATGCCGCTCAATGACCTCAAAAATGCGATCCACCGTGTCGCGGATGGGCTCGATGCCGCCCACAAGCTTGCTTATGCAGCTGCTTGCCATCTCCAGCGTGACCTCCTTGCCGTAAAGGAAGCTCATGGCCGAAAGCTGCTTGACCGCGCCCTCGATCTGGCGGATGTTGCTGCGAAGATTCTCGGCAAGGTATTCCAGAACCTCCTCGGACATGGTCAGTCCCACCTGCTCGGCCTTTTTCTTGAAGATGGCCATTCTCAGCTCCGGGTCGGGCGGCTGAATGTCCGCAAGAATGCCCCACTCAAAGCGGGTGACCAGTCGATCCTCAAGAGGCTTTATTTCTCTGGGCGGACGGTCGGAGGTCAGAATGATCTGCTTGTGATCGTCATACAGCGCGTTGAAGGTGTGGAAAAACTCCTCCTGCGTGGAGGTCTTGCCCGCGATAAACTGAATATCGTCGATCAGAAGCACGTCACACTTGCGGTACTTTTCCTTGAACTCATTCATGGTCTTTTTGGTCAGGTGATCGATCATCTGATTGATGAAATCGTCGCCGCGAATGTAAAGGATCTTGACCTCGGGAAGCTTTTGCTTGATGCGATTGACAATGGCGTGAAGCAAATGCGTTTTTCCGATGCCGCTGGGACCGTAGATGAACAGCGGATTGTACGGACTCATATAGTCGCCGTCCTCACGCATGGCCTCCACGCATGCCGGATTTTCGGCAACGCCGAGGCTGGCCGCGTGGGCAAAGCGGTTGGACGAGCCGACAATGAAGTTTTCAAACGTGTATTCAAAGCGGTAGGGAAACATCTTGGTGCCAAACTCCGAGGGGCCGGTCGGTGCGTGAAATTCCGGCATCGGCTCGCTGCGCGGCTCAATGGTGGCCACCGTTACCGGCTTGCCCTCCTTGACCTCCACGTGCTCGATGACAACACCAACGTCAAAGCCAAGAAAATTGCTGAAGCTTTCCGCCATCACGTCGCGGTATTTCTGACTTACCACACGGTATTTCACGGCGCTGTCGGTGGTAAAATATACGTAATCCATTTCGTATCGGTCAAGCGTGAGGGGCTCAAACCAAAGCTCAACAATGGCTTTGGTGTAGATCTCAACGTAGGTCTTTTTGATCTGCCCCCATATTTCCTGCAGCTCTTCCATCAATACCATGCGTAAATTTTCCTTTCAAAAATGTCTCTCTTAATATATATATAAAGATTATATCATAATTATTAAATCTTGACAATAGATTTTATTAAATTCTTATAAAGAAATTTTGTAAATTTTTCTTTTTTTCCTTGAAAATTTTCAAAAAATGCGGTATAGTATTTGAGAAAGAATGAAAACTTTAAATTTTGATTTGTCGGTGAGGGGGGAACGTGCCTCCGGCGGGTCGCTTTTGAAAAAGCTCCGCAAAACTTTTTGCAGAATGGGTCTGCACAAGCTTCACGTCATTTTAGACGGAAAGCCGCAAGGCTTCCCGTCAGCGCAAGGTCGGCAATCCGACAAAGAGAGCAAGCTCTCTTTTCGGCTTGCA
>CAJGDZ010000081.1 GCA_904502055.1 uncultured Clostridia bacterium
GGAACGTGCCTCCGGCGGCCAGCCTTTTGAAAAAGGCTGGGCGAAAACTTTTGCAGCATGGGTCTCTGCCAACTACACGTCATTTTAGACGGGAAGCCGCCGCGGCGGCTTTCCGTCAGCGCAAGGTCGGCAATCCGACAAAGAGAGCTTGCTCTCTTTTCGGCTTGCAGACCTCGCGCGCCTGAGACCTTCTCACACGTGAGAAGGTCTCAAAATGACTCGGATAACGGACTACACGTTGTTTTCGCGTTATCGTTCGGGCTCCGTATCAAGCGTAGCCGTTTTGCCTGTAGGGGAAAGTTTTGCGGAGCTTTTTCAAAAGAGACCGTTCTCCTTTACAGACAAAACTCCCCGACAAACTTCAATTTATAAAGAAAACAACGAGCCAAAAACGCCCGAAAAAATATTTTTAAAAAATTTTTCAAAAAAATGTGACCAAAGGCACAGGTCAAACGTTTACCATACGGAGGAATCAAAAATGGGATTTTCCCCCCAAGCTCAAAATGCGCTTGAAACGACATACCGACGTTATGCAGATATGCTGTACCGAATCGCGCTTTCGCACACCGAGCGGCGCGAGGATGCCGAGGACGCCGTACACGACGTTTTCATAAGGTACCTCGAGAACGCTCCCATCTTCGCGGACGAGAGTCACGAGGAGGCGTGGTTTGTCCGCGTAACGATCAACCGAAGTCTTGACATCGTTCGTGCCAGAGGCAGGCGAAGCTTTGCTGAGCTTGACGAAAACACGGACAAGCCCGACACCGACGAGGCGGGGGCGAGTGACATTCTTCGGGCGGTGAACGGTCTGCCGCCGAAATACAAAAGCGTGATCCTGCTCCACTGCCTGGAGGGCAAAACGGTGGAGAGCACAGCGATGGCGCTGGGTCTTTCGGTATCTGCAGTCAAGATGCGCCTTATGCGCGGCAGAGAGATGCTGAGAGCTAAGATGGAGTCCGAAGGGAGGGCGTTTTAAATGTTTGATTCCAAGGACATTGAGAAGTATCGCAGCGTAAAAGCCCCCGATGGGCTTTTCGAGAGGATCGCCAAGGAGGCGAGTGAGCCGAAAAAGACGGCGCGCGTAATCGGAAGAAATGCGTTCGTCCGTGCCGCGTCAGCGGTGGCCGCTTGCTTTTTGATGGTGATGACCGTGACCTTTTTGCTGAGGGATATGCCGGGTGACCTCTACATTTCCGTGGAGGGCGAGGCGCTGAGCGCCGAGACCGGAATGTCCGTGAACGCGCCGGCCCTGCTCAGCCGAAGCTCAGAGGAGCCGATGGGCATCCGCTTCGAGCCGATGGGTGAGGGTGAGATCACCATCACCGTGGAGGGCGGCGAGCTGTGGCGCTTTGACGGCGAGGCTACGCTTTGCGAGCTTCCTTACGTTACCGAGAGCGGCAGTACGCTCTACTGGGTCGCAACCGAGCCCGAGTCGCGCATGACGCTTGAGGCCGACGGCGAGCGTGTGACCTACCGAACCGCGGGCTAAACCGCGGTTCCCCAAAACCGAAAACAATTAAAAAACATATTTAAGGAGAAAAACAATGAAAAAGATTCTTGCACTTGCACTTTCCGTGCTGATGATCCTGGCGCTTGTCGCCTGCGGCCAGCCGGCTGACACGACCGCCGAGGCTCCCGAGTCCACCCCCGAGACGCCCGTCGTTCCCGAGACGCCCGAAACCCCCGACAACGTGATCGCTCCCGAGATCGAGGACGGCACCTGGGGTGCTGCTTTCTGGGCTGAGTTCCAGAACGCCGTCGCCGTAGAGGGCGCAACGACCGAGAGCATCATCAACGCGCTTTACGCTTCCGACGCCGGCAAGGGCGTTAACAACGCCATGGTATCTCCCGTTATGGAGGGCTACCTTCCCGGCTTCTCGGCCGACATCACCGGCTTCAAGAGCGGTGCTACGCTGGCTTCCATGATGATGGGCGTTCCGTTTGCCGCTTACGTTTTCGAGCTTGAGGCAGACGCCAATATGCGTCAGTTCGTAAAGCTTCTGAAGGACAACAGCGATCCCGCTTGGAACATCTGCACCACCGCAGAGATGACCACCATCGGCGCGGTTGACAACTTCGCACTTCTCGTTCACTCCGACATCGAGCTTCCTGCCATTTCCGGCGGTGCGGCTTCCGTGATCGAGCCTCAGCTTGCCGACGGATCGAAGGCTGCCGCTGTTTGGAGCGACTTCCTTATGTATATGGATATCAACGGCTCGTTCTCGCTGGCATCCGACGTGGCAGATTATCTCGTGGCAAATGAGGCGTTTGGCGCTTCCGCTTCCGTTGAGATTCTCGAGGAGATGACCGAGATCGAGGGCTTTGCCTGGTCGATCGAGGCATACCTCAACGGCGCACTTGTTGAGGGTGACGGCCTTTCGGCTTATATCTTCCAGCTGGAGCCCGGCATGATGGCTGACGCCTGGGGCGACTACAACCTGGGCATGAACGCTCCCGAGGGTGCCAATGCCGTTTGGGGTGCTCACGGTCTTACGCTGATCCTTATCATCGAGGCGTAAGCCTCACGGGATTTGTCCCACATAAATTCATAGGTGGTTATGGCGGGGCAGGGCTTAGCCTTGTCTCGCCATAGCTGTAGTTACTTGGATAAGGAGGAATTTCGCGTGCTTTTTTCAAGCATTCCCTTTCTTTACTATTTCCTGCCTGCCGTCCTTTTTCTGTATTTCCTGGCGCCCTTTAAGCTTAAGATCTTCAGCAAAAAGACGGGAGAGCCGGTCTACTTTGAGGTCAAAAACTTCATTCTGCTGATTGCCAGCCTGTTTTTCTATGCGTACGGTGAGCCGACCTACTCGCTTCTGATGGTGGCTACCACGCTTTCGAGCTACATCCACGGACTTCTTATTGATAAGTTCCGCGGCAAGGTGTGGGCTAAGGTCTTTCTTTGCACCAGCGTGATCTCCAGCCTGGCGGCGCTCGGCTTCTTCAAGTATGCGGACTTTTTTGTGTCCAACATCAACGGCATTTTTGGGGCTAACCTCAATTTGCTTCGCCTGGCGTTGCCGATCGGCATCAGCTTTTACACCTTCCAGACGCTCAGCTACACCGTTGACGTCTACCGCGGCGATGCCAAGGTGCAGAAAAGCTTTATTCGTCTGGCCACCTACGTGGCGCTCTTCCCGCAGCTGATCGCGGGTCCCATCGTCCGTTATACCACGGTCGAGGAGGATCTCTCGGAGCGCAAGCACACCTTCGAGAACTTCGGAACGGGCGTTACGCGCCTGATCGTCGGTCTTGGCAAGAAGGTGCTGATCGCCGATAGCTTCGGTGCGCTTGCGCGCACGCTGATGGCGTCCGACGAGCAATCGGTCGTCGGCTACTGGGTCTACGCCGTTGCCATCTCGCTTCAGCTGTACTTTGACTTCTCGGGCTACTCCGATATGGCCATCGGTATGGGTCGTATGTTCGGCTTCCGCTTTCTTGAGAACTTTAACTATCCCTTTATTTCCAAGAGTGCGGCGGAGTTCTGGCGCAGATGGCATATGTCGCTGGGCTCGTGGTTCCGCGACTATCTGTATATCCCGCTTGGCGGAAACCGCGTGTCGGTTCCGCGCTGGGTGCTCAACACCCTGATCGTTTGGTTTGCCACCGGCTTCTGGCACGGCGCAGACTGGACGTTTATTATCTGGGGTCTTTACTTTGCGCTCTTCCTGATGCTGGAGAAGTTCTTTCTCAAAAAGTTCTTCGATAAGCTTCCCGCGGTATTCTCGCACATCTATCTGCTGTTTATCGTGCTGGTAAGCTTTGTGATCTTCAGCGGAAACGGTATGGCGGGTGCGATGCACGACGTGGGCGCGCTGTTCGGCGCGGGCGGTCTGCCTCTCTTTACGGGGGAGACCGGCTACTATATTCTCAGCTACTCGCTGGTACTTCTGGTGGGTATCGTGGGTGCGACGCCGCTTGTCAAGACCGCGGTGCTTAAGATCAAGGAGACCTCCCTTGGCGGCAAGGTCTTGAACGTGCTTGAGCCCCTTTTCGTCCTTGCGATCCTTGTGACCGTAACGGCGTACTTTGTGGACGGCTCGTTCAGCCCCTTCCTGTATTTCAGATTCTAAAAGGAGGAATTTACGATGCAAAACAAAACCAAAAATATTCTTGTCACCGTGCTTTTCTCCCTGTTTATCGCCTTTTTTACGGTGATGAGCATATATTCGGGCTTTTTGAATCCCCAAAAAACGTCCGAAGCCGAGCGACGTCCCCTGGCGCAGTTCCCGAGCGATCTTTCGTGGGAGGCCATTAAGGACAAGACTGCCATTGACGGCTTTGAGGACTTTGTGGTCGACCAGTTTCCCTTCCGCGAGTTCTTCCGCTCCATCAAGGCGCGCTTCCAAATGAACGTGCTGGGCCTGAAGGAAAACAACGGCCTTGCGGTGGAGGACGGCTATATCGTGAAGGTGGAGAGCACCTTCAACGACAAGTTTGTCTCGGATTCGATCGACATTCTCTCGCACATCTACGATCAGTACTTCAAGAATGGCAAGGGCAACGCCTTTGTTTCCATCATTCCCGACAAAAATTATTACTTCTCGAAGGATTACGGCTACGCCAGCCCCGATTACGGCAAGCTGGTGGCCGACGTGAGAGCGGCGCTTGCGGGCACGCAGTATATCGATCTTTTCGATTCGCTGGAGCTGGAGGACTACTACAAGACCGACACGCACTGGAATCAGCCCGAGATCCTCGGGGCGCTGGAAAAGCTGGCCATCGGTCTTGGCGTTTCCGACTATCTGTCGGGCGAGTATGAGACGGTCACCATTGACGGCGACTTCCACGGCGTTTACCACGGACAGAGCGCGCTGAATCCGAAGCCCGACAAGATCTCGTACCTGACCAACGCGTCCATCGCGGGCACCAAGCTTTACAACTACGGTCAGAAGCTCGAGGAGGTTCCGATGTATAACCTGGACCTCTTTGACGGCGAGGACGGCTACAACGTCTTCCTTTCGGGCGCGGCGGGCAACCCCGTGATGCGTATCGTCAACAACAAGTGTCAGAATAAGAGCACGCTGATCGTGTTCCGCGATTCCTTCGGCTCAAGCATTCTTCCGCTTTTGTCCGAGGCGTATCAGACCATCTACGTCATCGACATCCGCTCGATCGACTACAACATCATCCCCGGCTGGAACGGACTTTACGAGGTCATTCCAAAGAGGGTGTTTGAGGAGGCCGACGTGCTCTTCCTTTACAGCACGCTGATCTTCAACAGCAACTCCTTCAAGCCGCTGGCAAAATAAAAACAAAAACGGAGTCCAAACGGACTCCGTTTTTTGTGTATGACGTGAAAACCCTTTCTCGATATTGCTTTTGCAGACTTTATTGTGTGAAAAAGTTTCTTTTTCCCAAAAAGTTTTGAGGGGCTTGGGGGACTTTTTCAAAAGTCCCCCAAACGTTTCTCCTTACAGCGAGGGGAAGCCGGCGCGCGCGTGGGCCTCAAGCATTTCGTCGCACATCTTGACGATGTCGTCGATGGAAAGCTCAGAGCCGGTGTGCGGATCGAGCATAGCGGCCTGATACAGGTGCTCCTTCTTTCCCGTAACGGCGGCCTCGATGGTGAGAAGCTGAGCGTTAATATTGGTCATGTTCATCGCGGCGCACTGAACGGGAAGTTTGCCTACGTGCGTGGGATGAATGCCCTGGCCGTTGACAAGGCAGGGAACCTCGACGCAGGCGTCGGCGGGCAGGTTGTCGATAAGACCCGTATTCAGGACGTTACCGCCGATCTCGTAAGCGGTGTTGGTCATCATGGCTTCCATGATGCGCGAGGCGTACTCGCGCGAGCGCGTGTGCTCAATGTTGCCGCCGTTGAGGATGCTCTCCTTCTGCTTTTGCCATTCTGCGATCTGGCGGACGCAACGGCGGGGATACTCGTCCAGCGGGATCTGATAGCGGTCGATGAGCTCGGGGTACTTGGACTTGATATAGAAGTAGTTGTACTCAGCGTTGTGCTCCGAGCTTTCGGTGCAGTAATAGCCGAATTTGTCAATATAATCGAAGCGGACGAGGTTTTTGATCTCGCCCTTTTCCAGCTCCTCACGGGTGCGCTGCTTTATGAGGGGATAGAGGTCGTTGCCGTCCTTGTCGCGGATTTCCAGAAGCCAGGCCATATGGTTGATGCCGGCGATCAGCTCGCGACCGACCTGAACCTGCTCCGAAAGGCCAAGCTGCTTCAGAAGATGCGAGGTGCACACCTGCACGCTGTGGCAAAGACCGATGGTCTTAACGCCCGTATATCTCTGCATATAGCCTGTAAGAATGGCCATGGGGTTGGTGTAGTTGAGGAACCAGGCGTCGGGACAGACCTCTTCCATATCGGCGGCGAAGTCCTTCAGTACCTTGATGGTACGCAGACCGCGGAAGATGCCGCCGATGCCGAGCGTGTCGGCAATGGTCTGGCGCAGACCGTATTTCTTGGGGATCTCAAAGTCGATCACGGTGCAGGGCTCGTAGCCGCCCACCTGAATGGCGTTAATGACGAAATTGGCGCCGCGGAGCGCCTCCTTGCGGTTTTCCACGCCGAGGTAGCACTTGACGCGCGCGATGCCCTCGTTGTATTTTTCGTTCAGGAGCTTGATGACCTCGTACGACTCGGCCAGGCGGTCGCCGTCGATGTCATACAGTGCGATTTCGCAGTCCCGAAGAGCGGGCGTCAAAAAGGTATCGCCCAGAACGTTTTTGGAAAAAACGGTGCTTCCCGCACCCATAAATGTGATCTTCATAAAAAATCTCCTTTGGGCTTTTTTCTTTATTTTACAAGAAAAATGATGCAATTTCCATTGACATTTGTGGCGGTTTCATGTTAAAATGTTGCAAAAGGGGGTGAACCCATGGAACATAACGTGTTTTTTCACCGCGCGCGAGGGTATCGTGATCTTGTGATGCTGTTTGCGGGCGAGGAGAAATGTGCGCCGAGCCACAGCTACGGACCGCACATTCGCGAGTATTACATTCTGCATTTTTGCCGACGTGGCAAGGGTGTGCTGGAAAACAAAGACGGCGTACACCGCGTTTCGGCGGGGGAGCTCTTTGTGATCCGCCCGGGCGAGGTCACCACCTACCGCGCCGACGAGCGTGAGCCGTGGGAATACGTCTGGCTGGCCTTTCACGGCGAAGCGGCGGAGGCGTTTGCGGGCGAGCGGTCGGTTTTTGCCTACCCCGCAGAGGCCTTTGGCCGCTTTTTGGAGCTGGTGGCGCACAAAGAGGAGGCCGCCGAGCCCTATATGGCGTTTGTTTACGAGCTCATTTACGCCCTGTTTGGCTCGGGGGCGGAAAAGCCCGAAACGGGCGACCGCTTGCGCGACGTGCGCCGCTATATTCGCTATAACTATATGAATGAGCTTTCGGTGGGGGAGCTTGCCGCGCGCTTTGGCTTTGACCGAAGCCATCTCTACCGCCTGTTCCAAAAAAGCTACGGGATCGGTGTCAAGGAGTATCTCACCCGTGTGCGGCTGGAAAAGGCGCGTGAGTTCCTTTCGCTCGGACACTCGGTGCAAAGCACCGCCTATATGGTGGGCTATGCCGACGAATTCAACTTCTCCCGCGCCTTCAAAAAGCATTTCGGTATCCCTCCCTCCCACGTCGGCAGGGACGCGGAGTGAGTGCTCAAATTTTGATTTGTCGGGGAGGGGGGAACGTGCCTCCGGCGGCCAGCCTTTTGAAAAAGGCTGGGCGAAAACTTTTGCAGCATGGGTCTTTGCCAACTTCACGTCATTTTAGACGGGA
>CAJGDZ010000082.1 GCA_904502055.1 uncultured Clostridia bacterium
CAAAGCTCGCCGGCCAGAAGTAAAAAAATTATACAAACCGCCGCAAGAAATTGCGGCGGTTTTTGTGTTTTTCCAATAATTTGAAAAAAAATCGGATCGTTTCTTGACGAATGATGGTGCGGGTGCTATAATAGGATAAAATATTTTAATTTTTATGGAGGAAACTATGGGAGAATCTAAGTTTAAGGCTTTGATGAAGCGTTACTTCATTGACGCTATGGGCGCGATGGCGCTTGGTCTGTTTGCTTCTCTTCTGATTGGTACCATCTTTGGTACGGTTTCTAAGTACACGGGTCTTGAGTTCCTCAATACCATTGCCGGATATGCCAAGGCGGCTACCGGTATGGCAATCGGCGTGGCAATTGCCAGCCGACTCGGTGCGGATCCGCTTGTTGTATTTTCGTGCGCGGCGGTTGGCGCTATGTCAAATGCGATGGGCGCTATTATGGATGGAGGTGCTATCACAGGCTGGGCAGTCACCGCGGCAACCGGTGAGGGGGTGTTCTACGCCGCAGGCCCCGCGGGCGCCTTCTTTGCCGTTATCATCGCCAGCGAGATTGGTAAGCTTGTCTCCAAGAAGACCAAGGTTGACATTCTGGTCACACCCGTGGTAACACTTCTTGTCGGCTTCCTGGCCAGCTGGGCACTTTGTCCTATCGTTTCCTATTTAATGTATTATCTCGGCATCTTTATCTCCACCGCCACCACCTTCCAGCCACTCCCGATGGGAATTCTGGTTTCTGTGGTGATGGGCGTGATCTTGACGCTTCCCATTTCCAGCGCGGCGATCTGCGCGATGATCTTCTCGGCATCGGCATTTGAGGTGGCGCTGGCCAACGGTACAAGTGAGGGCTTTTTGCTGGCCGGTGGTGCGTGCGTGGCCGGTTGCTGTGCACAGATGGTTGGTTTTGCCGCCTCCAGCTTCCGTGAAAACGGATGGGGAGGAGTGATCTCGCAGGGAATCGGTACCTCGATGCTTCAGATGGGCAACATTTGCAAAAATCCTCGTATCTGGATTCCCCCGACGCTTGCCGCCGCCATTACCGGTCCGATCTCCACAATGATCTTCAAGCTCAAATGCCAGGGTGTTTCGGCGGGAATGGGCACCTGCGGTCTCGTCGGCCCGATCGGTGTGATCGATGCCACCGAAAACCCCGATGCTATGATGTGGATTGGCCTTTTGCTTGTTTGCATCGTGCTTCCCGCTATTCTTTCTCTTGTTTTCAGCGAGATTCTTCGCAAGATCGGCTGGATCAAGGAAAACGATATGAAGCTGTAATAAAGTATTAAGAATAAAATCCCCGACAAATGCGTCTTGCGTTTGACGGGGATTTTTTTTACAAAACCTATTGACAAGGAGAATGGTTTTGTGTATAATCTAACTGTACTAGTTCGCATAGTACAGTTAGAACAGGAGGACAACAGATGTTAGCAATCGATAAAATGTCGCGCAAGCCGATCTACGAGCAGCTGATCGAGGGGCTTGAACGCGAGATCGTGACCGGGCTTCTCGGGCCGCAGGCACAGTTGCCGTCCATACGTGAGCTTTCAAGCGTTCTCGGGGTAAACCCCAACACCGTGCAAAAGGCTCTTGGTGAATTGGATAAGCTGGGCATCATCATCTCTGCACCGGGCAGAGGCATGTTTGTGGCGGAGGATGCATCGGAAAAAATACGTGCCCGTATGTTCTTTAAGATCACCGAGATAAGGGAGCTTGCCGCCGAGCTTGCCAAGGCGGGCGTTGATGAGCAGGCGGTGCTTGCGGCGGTGCACGAGGCCTATCTGGGCTCAAATTCATAGAAAGAGGGAGATTCGTATGATCTGTGCTGAAAATTTAACCATGAAATTTGACGATTTTTCCGCCTTGGATAATCTGAACTGTAAGATTCCGAACGGTTGTATATACGGGCTTGTCGGAAGCAACGGTGCGGGAAAATCCACATTTTTGCGTCTTATCAGCGGTATCTATCGTCCGACAAGCGGAAGCATCCGCTTTGACGGTGAGGAGGTTTATGAAAATCCGAGCGTAAAAGGTAAGATCGTTTTTGTTCCTGACGAGCTGTACTTTTTGCCGCAGGCAAATCTGATGCGTATGGCAACGCTTTATAAATCGATATACGAAAACTTCAGCTTTGAGCGTTTCCACAACCTCACCAAAACCTTTGGTCTGAGCGAGACCGCTAACATTGGCACCTTTTCTAAGGGCATGAAGCGGCAGGCTAGTACCATTCTTGCGCTTTCCGCGATGCCCGAATATCTGTTTTTCGACGAGACCTTTGACGGGCTTGACCCCGTGATGCGAAACCTCGTCAAGCAGGTGATCTACAACGATGTTATGGAACGGAATACCACCACCATCATCACCTCGCACTCGCTTCGCGAGCTTGAGGATACCTGCGACCAGCTTGCACTTTTGCACAAGGGCGGCATTGTGTTTGAGAGTGACATTCAAAACCTCAAGACTCAGCTCTTTAAGGTGCAGGTGGCGTTTGACGGTGAGTTTGATCGAAGCCGCTTTGCCTCGGTCGAGATCCTGAATTATACACAAATGGGCTCGGTGGCTACCTTTATCGCCAGAGGTGAAAGGGAAGGCGTCGTTTCGCAGATCCGTGAGATGAACCCCGTTCTTCTGGACGTACTGCCGCTCAACCTGGAAGAGGTGTTTGTTTACGAAATGGAGGCGCTCGGTTACGCCTTCGGTGAAATTTTGATGTAAGGAGGGGTGAATATGAAGAAAATTTTTTCCGTAAAGCTTTATATCGAGGGACTTAAGCGCATCAAGCTGGCGGGGATCGCCGCGGCCATTGCGGTCATTCTTCTGAATGCACTTCTTCCCTTGATTGAGATCGTGAACGACCATAGAAGATACGATATCACCGGCGTGATCGGTCATTCGGTCAACTCGGTCGAGCCGTATGAATTCCTGCCGTTTGGCTTGTTGATGCTGGCGTTTGGTGCCATCTTTGCCTATTCTATGTTTTCTTTCCTGAATGAAAGAAACCGTTCGGATTTCTTCCACGCAATACCGCATAAGCGTATTTGTGTATATCTGAGCTTTGTCTCGGCCATTTTCACGTGGATCTTTGCCATTCTTGCCGTCAGCACGGGACTCAACGCCATACTGTATAGCTTTTCCCAATATCACTCGGTGAATTTGTCCGTCGTTCTGGTAACGCCACTTGTGATGCTGGTCGCCTCAACGATGGTGGCCGCCTTTATGACGTTGGCCATGACCCTGACGGGAACGGTGATCTCAAACGTCCTGATCTTTGTCCTTGTTCTTTTGTTCGGACGTACGGTCGGTCAGATCTTTGTTACCGCTCTGCGTGAGCTTGCACCGATCGTAAAGTACGGCGACAGCTTTTTGAATTATCTGGAGCTTGAATTTTCGCTGCCGTTTCAGCTGTTGACGGGAGAAGGGTTTGATAATGCACCCTTAGTCATTTATACCGCAGTTGTTACCTTGCTTATTTTTGCGGTGGGCGCGCTTTGCTACATGAGAAGACGAAGTGAGACCGCCACGAAAAGCGCTCCAAGCCGCTTTTTGCAGCACGTTTACCGAACCGCGATCAGCCTTCCGTTTTTCCTTTTTATCGTGCTTACGGCAATCACCGACGGGCTGGATTTGTCGACGCAGCTTGCGCTTCTTGTGGTCGCGCTTTTGGTCTATTGCCTGTTTGAGCTGATGACCACCAAAAAGATCAAATCGCTTGTAAAGGCACTTCCGATGATGGTCATTCCCATCCTGCTTTCGGGCATCTTTACCGGGGCAGTCTATCTTTCGAGAAATGCGGTTTTGAACCAAGTTCCGTCGCTTGACGAGGTCGAGTCCATCGGCAAACAGGAGTCGATCAGCTATAATCCTACCTACCGTGAGCTTCGTACCAACGATACGTTTATCAGCTCCGATGAGGCAAAAGAACTTGTGCTGAAGGCTCTGGAGAGAAACGTTGAGCAGATCCGAAAATACGGAAATACAAGGGGCTGGGTGGTCGTTGACGAAAACGGAAATATGAAGGAGGAGATCTACACAAGAGAAATTCTGAAGATCCGTCTGACAAACGGTAGAACGATTGGACGGTATCTTTCTCTTACCGAGACAGAATATGAGACGCTGATGTCGTTGTTCCTTGAATCGGAGGATTATCTGGAGTCCTACCTGGATCTTCCCACAAGCCGTGAGATCGATGCAATCAGTGTGGGTGGCGGAGATTTTGACGAGAGCGATATCAAGCGCCTGTGGGCAAGCTTTGTGCAGGAATTTGATGCACTCAGCCGCACGGAAAAGCTTGATTATGTAGAAAAAAGCTACCGAAGCGAAGAAGTGGCAAGGCTTTTTGTGGGCGGCACCTATCGCCTGAAGGCCTTTAGCTCCAATTATCCCATTTCCTACGAATATATGCCGCGGACCTCGCAGATGTATCTGGAAATGGCGGCGAAGGCAGGCGTTATCCAACAGGATATGAAGACGCTGGAAATGATGATCGATGTGCTTTCGAGCGAAACCATAACCGAGAACGTGGAGAATCATTTTTCCATCACCGTTACGCCGCTCTCAGGCGTATATGCGGGCAAGCAATATTTTGTGGAAAGCACAAAAAGTGAGGCCGAGATCCCAAGGGAGAAGGCTGTTGAGATGCTTGAATTTTTAACTGAGCACGGTGAATTTTCCTACGATCCCGACGAGACGCTCGTCCGCTTCAACATTCAGCTTTATGACCTGATCCTTTTGGATCTCAATCCGGATTACAATGTATATTATTCGTATGAAAGTAGCTTTTCGTACAGCAGTCCCTCGGTCGAATCGAGCGAGGTTATGTATGCCCAAATCATTCTTTCTCTTGAAGAGGCGGAATGGGCGGCATTTTGGGAACTGATCGCTCCTTATTGCTATCAATAAATTCAAAGCCCACGCGGAAAACGCGTGGGCTTTTTCGCAAAAGACGAATCGACAGAATATACTAAAAAAGGACAACGATTTGTGTGGAGATGAATCATGAATTTTGAGGTATATTTTGGGGTTTTACTTCCGTTTTTAGGAACGGCGATCGGGGCTTCCTTGGTGTTTTTTATGAGGGACACTCTCAAAAGGGGTGTGCAGAGAGCCTTCAGCGGCTTTGCGGCGGGCGTTATGGTGGCGGCCTCGGTCTGGAGCCTGCTGCTGCCTGCCATCGAGGCGGCAAGTCCGATGGGCTTTTGGGCGTTCGTGCCGGCAGTGGTCGGCTTATGGCTTGGTGTTCTGTTTCTGTTGGCGTTGGATCATCTGGTGCCGCACCTTAACCGAAGTCACTGCGAGTCCGAGGGGCTTCGCTCCCATCTTGGCAGGCGCACCAAAATGGTGCTGGCGGTGACGCTTCACAACATTCCCGAGGGAATGGCGGTGGGGGCGGCCTATGCTGCCTGCCTTATCGGGACGGGGGAGAGGCATACCGTGGGTGCGTTTGTGCTTGCACTGGGCATTGCCATCCAAAACCTTCCCGAGGGGGCGATCATTTCGATGCCGCTTCGCGCAGAGGGAGTGAAGCGAGGCCGTTCCTTTTGGGACGGCGTGCTTTCGGGCGCGGTGGAGCCGCTTTTTGCGATCCTGACTGTTCTGTTGTCGGGGCTGATTGTGCCGCTTCTTCCATATTTTCTCAGCTTTGCGGCAGGAGCCATGCTGTACGTTGTGGTGGAGGAGCTGATCGCCGATGCGGTGTCGGGCGACGACGGCGACACGGGCACGGTGTTTTTTGCACTCGGCTTTAGCCTGATGATGCTACTGGATGTGGCGCTGGGATAAAAAACAAAAAAACGCTTGACAAACAAAAAAACGTGTGATATAATACGTTCATATAGGAAACCTGTGATTAAGAGGAGTAGCCGAAGGGGACGGTTTCAGAGAGTTGCCGCTTGGTGCAAGGCAATACCGAAGCGTCGGTGAATGGACTTATGAGGGCGGCCGAAAGCCTTGTGCGAGTAGTAGCCGACGGGGGCCACCGTTACACGGCAAGCATATCACGCGTATGCAGAAAGAGGAATGCCTTGGCATTCAAAACGGGTGGCACCGCGAAACCGGATTTCGTCCCGAGTATCAACGATACTCGGGTTTTTATTTTGGAGGCAACCATGAATCTTGATCGGCGATGGCGGTCTTGCTTTTAACCTCAAACATCAATCTGAAAACGTAGAAACAAAGGAGAAAAAACATGGAATTTGGCGGTATTAATTTTGACACATATCTTAAGCAGTATCCCGATAAGAACGGATATTTCGGCCGCTACGGCGGCGCGTATATTTCGGACGAGCTGAAGAAGGCGATGGAGGAGATCACGGAGGCATACTTCACGATTGCAAAGTCGAGCAAGTTTGTCGGTGAGCTTCGCCGTATCCGTCGCGAATTTCAGGGCCGTCCTACGCCCATCTCGTATCTGGAAAGACTGTCGACCAGCATTGGCAACGTTCAGCTTTACGTAAAGCGTGAGGATCTGAACCACACGGGCGCGCATAAGCTCAATCACTGTATGGGTGAGGCGCTTCTGGCCAAGTACATGGGCAAGAAGAAGGTCATTGCCGAGACGGGCGCGGGTCAGCACGGCGTAGCGCTTGCTACGGCGGCGGCTTACTTCGGTCTTGAGTGTGACATCTATATGGGCGCGGTCGACATCAAGAAGCAGGCTCCCAACGTGGCAAGAATGAAGATCCTGGGTGCAAACGTGATCGAGGTCACCGAGGGACTTCAGACGCTGAAGGAGGCGGTTGACGCAGCCTTCGCGGCATACACCAAGGAATACAAGGATTGCATTTACTGCATCGGAAGCGTTCTCGGCCCGCATCCGTTCCCGCTGATGGTGCGTGACTTCCAGCACGTCGTCGGTGAGGAGGCGAGAGAGCAGTTCATCAGCATGACGGGTGAGCTTCCCGATGCCATCGTCGCTTGTGTTGGCGGTGGCTCCAACGCGGCCGGCTTCTTCTCGGGCTTCCTCAATGACCCCGTGGACATTTACGGCATCGAGCCTCTCGGCAGAGGCCCCAAGCTCGGTGACCACGCCGCCAGCCTTAAGTACGGCGAGGAGGGTATTATGCACGGCTTCAACTCTATCATGCTTAAGGACGAGAACGGCGATCCCGCGCCGGTCTACTCGGTATCCTCGGGTCTGGACTATCCGTCCTCGGGTCCCGAGCACGCCTTCCTTCGCGATCTCGGCAGAGTTCAGTATGATGTGATCGACGATGAGGAGACCATCGACGCCTTCTATAAGCTGTCCCGTATGGAGGGTATCATTCCCGCACTCGAGAGCGCACACGCCGTAGCGTACGGCATCAAGCTTGCCGAGCGTATGGGCAGAGGCTCGGTTCTTATCAACCTCTCGGGCAGAGGCGATAAGGATATGGATTACGTCATCGAAAAGTACGGCATTCGCTAAAAAATTCCCGACATTTGCGCTTGCGCAAATGTCGGGTTCTTTTTGTCAATTTCGGTCGATGATGCCTTGCCGTCG
>CAJGDZ010000083.1 GCA_904502055.1 uncultured Clostridia bacterium
CTGCCAGAATCTGACCGACAGGGACACCTGCTCGATCTGTAACGATCTGGATCGCGACGGCTCAGTGATCTGCGTGGTGGAGGATGCCAAGGCGGTGATGGCGCTGGAAAAGGTGCGCGAGTACCGCGGTCTTTACCACGTGCTTCACGGCGTGATCTCGCCCATAAACGGCATTACCCCCGACAAGCTGAAGCTGAAGGAGCTGTTGCCACGCCTTGACGGAAGTGTCAGCGAGGTCATCGTGGCGACCAACCCCACCGTTGAGGGGGAGGCTACGGCGATGTACATTGCCAAGCTCGTAAAGCCGCTGGGTGTTCGCGTGACGCGGCTGGCTTACGGTGTTCCCGTGGGCGCTGACCTTGAGTACGCCGATGAGGTAACATTGTATCGCGCACTTGAGGGTAGAAGAGATTTTTAAGGAGAAAAATATGGTAAAGCTCAACCCCGATAAGGAGATCGTGGCCGTCGTTCGTGAGGGTCTTAAGCGTACAGGGGGATATTGCCCGTGTATAAGAGAGCAGAGTGAGGACACAAAATGTATGTGTAAGCAGTTCCGTGAGCAGATCGCCGATCCCGAATTTGAAGGCTACTGCCACTGTATGCTGTATTACAAATCCAAGGATTAAGGAGATAAGGATATGGCTGAAATCACCATTACAAAAAGCAATTTTGAGGCCGAGGTGCTTCATTCGGATAAGCCGGTCCTTCTGGATTTCTGGGCAACGTGGTGCGGCCCGTGCCGCATGTTGGCGCCCGAGATCGAGGAGATCGCAAGGGAAAGAGAGGACATCAAGGTCGGCAAGGTCAACGTGGACGACGAGGGTGCGCTTGCCTCTGCCTTTGGCATTGTGAGCATTCCCACCGTAGTCCTTGTGCAAGACGGCAAGGAGGTAGCACGCTCGGTCGGCTACCGCCGGAAGGACGACCTTCTTTCGGCACTTGAATTATAAGAAAAAGATCGCACCCAAAAAAGGGTGCGATCTTTTTATGTGTGATCCTCAAGCCAGGCCTCGGCCTTGGCCTTGGAGAGGCGTTTGATGTCCTCGGTGGGGTAGAGCGAGGCGGGGCCGCCGTTCAAATATAGAAAATAGTGTTCGCTCGGTGTAAGATAAAGTGTTTCCTCATATCCGTTTTCATCGCCAAAGGTGCCAACGGTGATCTTTTTGACAAGCGTGGCGGTCTCGGTGTCGTACTCGATTTTACAAATGGTTTTTTTCATAAGCAATCCTTCCTTTTTTCTATTATTATATCTCTCATTTTCTGAAAAACAGGCGGAATTTTGTCGGGTGGCTTGAATTTTATGACGTACGCCTTTGGGCGGTCTCTTTGATGAAAAAGCGCGCGGTAATGACAGCGGCAGGAGAGAGAAGAACGCCGAGGATGCCGAAAAAGCGAAAGCCAATATACATGGCGATCAGCATAAGGATCGGATGCACACCAAGCGTTCCGCCCACAATGCGCGGCTCAATGATCTGCCGCACCACCGTGACTGCTGCCCACAAAATGATCAACCCAAAGCCGAGGTAGTAGTTTTTGCCCAGAAGCACGATGGCCGCCCACGGCAACAGAACCGTTCCCACGCCGAGCACGGGGAAGAGATCGACCAGCGCGATCAGTGCCGCCGGGAGAAAGGAGTACTCCAGCTCCAGCACAGAAAAGCCGACGTAGAGCTCGCAAAAGGTGAGAAACAGAATGAGGGCGTAGGCACGCAAATAGCGGGTCAGAAAATTTTTAAAGCCCTTTTGCAGAGCGGGCATCCGCGCGGCAATCTTCTTTGGCAAAAGAGATTTCAAAAAGCCGTGGACCGTGTCCAGATCCAGCGTAAAATAAAAGGACGCGATCACGCTGATGATAAAGAAAAGCACAAACGAGGGAAGAGCAGAAATAAAGCGTCCGATCACCCCGGGGATCTTGGTGGTGAGCGCGCTTGTCAGACCCTTGACGGTCTCGGAGAGCAACGTGTCAAAGTAGCCGTCGAGAGCCTCCAAACCCTTGATGTGGGCAAATTCGCGCAAAATGGGCAGACGCTCGCCCAGCGTGCGGATGCGCTCGGCCAGCGCCAGAAGGTACGCGCCGATGCGGTCACTTTCGGCGGAAAGCCGCTCCAGAAGTCGCCCCGATTCGGCCAGCAGACGGTTTACCGCAAGGGTCAGAAGTCCGCCGACCAACAAAAAGACCAAAAGCAAAAGCACCGTGGCGCAAAGCTTTCGCGGCAGGCCGCTTTTGTCCGCCAGCCAGCTTGTGGGAGAGCGGAGCAAAAGCGCCGTTGCCCAGGCGATAAGGAAGGGCAGAACGGCGATCAGCAGATATTTGCCGATAAACAAAAAGAGGGCAATGGCAAACAGAATGCAAAAAAGCATAGAAGCAAGCCGTTGCCAATGGATCTTCTCTTGCGTTGTCCTCACCACACTTTCTCACTTATTATTATGCAAAAAAACGGCAAAAAATCAAAAAAACGAAAAAAATGCAAAACCTCTTGACTTTTTCACGTTATTGTGCTATCATATTAAAGAACTAAATCGTCGGAGGGATGATTATGGCAGATATTTTGAACAATGAGGGCACAAGCCTTTTGATAAAAGCACTTCTGTCGCTTAAGACCGAGGAGGAATGCCGCGCGTTTCTTGAGGATGCGTTGACGACCAAGGAGATTTTGGATCTGGGACAGCGAATGGTCGTGGCCAAGCTGCTTTCCGAGCAAACGGTCTATAACAAGATCGCCGAGGAAACGGGAGCCAGCACCGCCACCATCAGCCGTGTCAACCGCAGTTATCTTTACGGCAAGGGTGGCTATCAGACGGTTCTGGAGCGCATAAAAAAGTAAAGATCAAGCAAGTTCTTTCAAAAGAGGACTTGCTTTTTTTGTAAAAATGGTGTAAAATAGAGATTGTTAAGAAAAAAACAGGAGGATGGATTATGAAGGCAGTAGTAACAGTAATCGGAAAGGACTGTGTGGGCATCATTGCGGCGGTCAGCGCGGAATGTGCCAAATTCGGCGGTAACATTGTGGATATCAGCCAGAGCGTTATGCGTGAATATTTTGCTATGATCATGCTTGTGGATATTTCGGAGCTGAGTGTGCCGTTTTCCGCTTTTGCCGACACCATGAAAAAGCTTGGTGAGGACAAGGGACTGGAGATTCACGCGATGCACGAGGATATCTTCAACTCGATGCACCGCATTTAAGAAAGGATCCGAAAATTATGCTGAATACAACGGATATTCTCGAAACCATACATATGATCCGGGAGGAGAATCTGGACATCCGTACGGTAACGATGGGCATTTCTCTTCTCGACTGTGTCAGCGAGGACATAGGCAGACTGGAAACCAAGATTTACGATAAGATCATGAAAAGTGCCAAGGATCTGGTCAGCGTTTGCCGTGACCTTGAGGCAGGCTACGGCATTCCGATCGTCAATAAGCGCGTGTCGGTGACGCCCGTTTCTCTCGTTGGCGGCGCCATCGGCAGCGACGGCTACGTGCGCCTTGCCAAAACGCTTCAAAGAGCGGCAAATGAGCTGGGCATTAACTTTATCGGCGGCTTCGGTGCGCTGGTGCAGAAGGGAATGACGGTTGGGGCACATAACCTTATTGAGGCCATTCCCGAGGCGCTTTCCACCACCTCGTGTGTGTGCTCGTCGGTCAACGTGGCAACGACCAAGGCCGGCATCAATATGGACGCCGTAAAGCGCATGGGTGAGATCATCAAGGATACCGCCTACCTTACGCGCGATAATGAGTCGATCGGCTGTGCCAAGCTGGTGGTGTTTGCCAACATCCCCGAGGACAACCCCTTCATGGCCGGTGCTATGCACGGCATGGGTGAGCCGGATACGGTGATCAACGTGGGCGTTTCGGGTCCCGGCGTTGTGGCGGCGGCCATTCAGAAGAAGGGAATGTGCGACTTTGGTGAGCTTGCCGATACCATCAAGAAGATCGCTTTCAAGATCACGCGCGTCGGTCAGCTGATCGCCTACGAGGCTTCCCATCGTTTGGGCACGCCTTACGGCATTGTGGATCTTTCGCTTGCCCCCACGCCCGCACAGGGCGACAGTGTGGCGCACATTCTGGAAAATATGGGACTTGAGCGTTGCGGCACGCACGGCACCACGGCGGCGCTGGCGCTTCTTAACGACGCGGTTAAAAAGGGCGGCGTGATGGCATCCTCGCACGTCGGCGGACTTTCGGGTGCCTTCATTCCCGTTTCGGAGGATGCCGGTATGATCGAGGCGGTACAGTGCGGCTCGCTTTCGATCGAAAAGCTGGAGGCAATGACCGCGGTCTGCTCGGTTGGTCTGGATATGATCGCCGTGCCCGGTGACACGCCGGCCTCAACCATCAGCGGCATCATTGCCGACGAGATCGCCATCGGTGTGATCAACAACAAGACCACGGCGGTGCGCCTGATCCCCGCGTACGGCAAAACCGTGGGCGAGTCGGTGGAGTTTGGCGGACTTCTCGGTACCGCACCCATTATGGCACTGAACAAGAATTCCTCGGAGCGCTTTATTGCGCGTGGCGGACGAATCCCCGCACCTATCCATAGCCTCAGAAACTAAAACAACCCCCTCGGCACAGCTTGCCGAGGGGGGCTTTTTGCAGGTGGGGCAAAAAGCGAGAACGGGAAAATGGAGATGAAACAGGGAAAGCGTTACTTGATCTTGTAGCGTAGGCGCAGATTGTCGGCGATCATCGCAATGAACTCCGAATTGGTGGGCTTGCCGCGCCCCTGCTGAATGGTGTAGCCGAAGTAGGAGTTAAGTGTGTCCACGTCGCCGCGATCCCATGCCACCTCGATGGCGTGACGAATGGCGCGCTCCACACGGCTGGTCGTGGTGCGGTATTGCTTGGCAACCGAGGGGTAGAGCACCTTGGTCACCGAATTGATGATGTCACTGTCGTTGACCGTCATCAGAATGGCAGTGCGGAGATACTGATAGCCCTTGATGTGCGCAGGCACACCGATCTGATGAATGATCTTGGTCACCTGCGTCTCAATGTCGGAGGCAGGCGTGTTTTCACTGACAACGTGAAGTCCTCGGCTTCGGCTCGAGGCGATGGAGTGAATGTGCTCGCAAAGGCTGGCAAGGTTATAGGGCTTCATCAGACAAAGCTCAGCACCGGCGCCGGCCGCCTCAATAAAGGTGTTGGGGTTGGAGAAAACCGAAAAAACGATAAAGGCGGGCGGCTTGTCGGGCGAGAAATTGATGCTTTTACTGTTGCGGAGCACACCGATGCCGTCCAGCTTGGAAAGACAAATGTCAATGAGCACCACGTCGGGGTGGTAGCGTCCGATGCGGACCAGCGCATCCTCGCCGTCGGTGGCCTCCTCAATGTTGCGGTAGCCGGCATTCATAAGCCCATCCTTGAGGGCCTTTCTTCCGGCGGGATTTTCGTCTGCGATCAGAAGCTTGGTGGAATATTCCATAGTACAGATCCTCCTTTTGAACTGGATAATTTTTCCATTTCCAATTTTACCATATTTTTCCACAAAAAGCAATAGCATTCGAGATAAAATATTCCACAAATTTCCAATTTGAAATTTGTAAATATTTTACAATTTTAGCCTATTTTTGGGAAAATCGAGGAAGTGTAGGAGAAAAAATCGGGAATATGCAGGGCACGGTTTTTCAAACTGTTTTTTGTCGCCAAAGAGAGAAAAAGAAATTTTTGAAAATTTGTTGAAAAAGTAGTGCAAAATTCCCTTGACAAAACGGGAAATATATAGTATATTATTATAGATAAAATAATTGAAAATGTGGGAGGCAGTATGCGGTTTTTTGAAGGAATGTCGATCGATGAAATTATCAGACTTGCCAACGCCGAAAAGCCGAAAGTGTTTTCTCCCTCCGTTTCCGAGTGTTACGGTATTTTTCCCGGTTTCGCAGATGTTCACGTGCATTTGCGTGAGCCGGGTTTTTGTTATAAGGAAACGGTGGAAAGCGGAACGCGTGCGGCTGCACACGGCGGGTATACCGACGTATGCAGTATGGCAAACCTGAACCCCGTACCCGATAGCCTCGGGACGCTTTCTCCTCAGCTGGAGGCAATCAAGAAGAATGCGGTGATCGGCGTTCATCCGTATGCTTCCATCACAGTGGAGGAAAAGGGCGAGGTTCTTTCGGATATGGAGGCGATGGCCCCCTTTGTGGCAGGCTTTTCGGATGACGGACGCGGCGTGCAGAGCGAGGAGATGATGCGTGCGGCTATGGTTCGGGCCAAAAAGCTTGGCAAGATCATTGTGTCGCATTGTGAGGTCAACAGTCTTTTGAACGGTGGCTATATCCACGATGGCGAGTACGCACGGACGCACGGTCACAAGGGCATTTGCTCGGAGAGCGAGTGGCGGCAGATCGAGCGCGACATTGCGCTTCTTAGGGAGACCGGCTGCGCTTATCACGTTTGTCACGTTTCCACCAAGGAAAGCGTGGCGCTGATACGGGCGGCCAAGGCTGAGGGACTGGACATCACCTGCGAGACCGCTCCGCACTACCTTGTTATGAATGACTCGATGCTGAGGGAGGACGGACGCTTTAAAATGAATCCGCCCATCCGAGGCGAGGAGGATCGCGTGGCACTCCTTGAGGGCGTGCTTGACGGAACCATTGATATGATCGCCACCGATCACGCGCCGCACAGCGCAGAGGAAAAGTCCAAGGGACTTGCCGGAAGCCTTATGGGCGTCGTCGGAATCGAGACGGCGTTCCCGGTCATGTATACCTTGCTTGTTAAGGAAGGCATACTCCCGCTCGAGAAGCTCATAGATCTTATGAGCGTAAATCCCAGAAAACGTTTTCAGATCCCGGATCACGGCAGCTTTTGCGTGTGGGATCTGAATGCGGAATATACCATAGATCCGAAGCAGTTTTTGTCAATGGGAAGGGCAACACCCTTTGACGGTATGTCGGTGTATGGCAGATGCATACTCACCGTCCGCGGCGGAAAAGCCGTATGGATGGACATATGAAAATTGGAGGAGAAGAAAATGGCAAAAAGAACAGATCTTAAAAAAATTCTCATCATCGGTTCGGGACCTATCGTAATCGGACAGGCCGCCGAGTTTGACTACGCGGGCACGCAGGCATGCCTGGCTCTCAAGGAGGAGGGCTATGAGGTGGTGCTTGTCAACTCGAATCCCGCCACCATCATGACGGATACTTCGATTGCCGATAAGGTGTATATGGAGCCTCTGACGCTGGAATACGTTGCCAAAATCCTGCGTTACGAGCGTCCCGACGCTATCGTTCCCGGTATTGGCGGACAGACGGGTCTTAACCTTGCGATGCAGCTGGAGAAGAAGGGCGTGCTTAAGGA
>CAJGDZ010000084.1 GCA_904502055.1 uncultured Clostridia bacterium
CCCATTCAGTAAAAGTTTAGGTCAAGCCTTTTTAAAGGCTTGCGCGGTCGAGGCGCGAAGCCTCGTCGCCCGTCGCAACGGGCGAAACTCCCCGACAAACATCAATTTACGGTAGAGCTATGCCCTCCAGGAGGGCGGTGAAGCAGTCCTCCTCGTCAACGGCGACGCGGACACCGTCGATGTGGATAAAGCGGAGCGTTTCAAAGGTATAGGTGGAGAGGCGGCGGTCGAGTGCGTCGTTGGAGTGTGCGCAGACCAGGAGGTCGTTTCGCTCGACCTCGGAAATGAGCAGGGTGTGGTAGAAATCGCCACCGCGCGCGAGCTGGACGATATCGCCCGGCTGAACCTGGCGCATACGGACCTCGCGCCCGAAGGGGCCGCCGCGCGTGTCGTTGGAGGGAAAATCACCGCTGCCGACCAGATAATCGTAGAGAAATTCCACGCCCGACCAAGCGGGGGCGCGGTCATCGGCGGACAGGTAGTACCAGCCGAAGGTAGCGGTATAATCCATCGTGCATGAGCCGGCGAGCAGGCACTGAGAAACAAAGCTGGTGCAATCGCCGCCGCCCCCGGTGAAGTCATAGAACAGAGGGTTTCGGGACAGTGCCCATCTGCGGGCGTATGTAACGGCATTTTCGCGGTTATAGCGTTTGGTGATGATCATCGGCACACTCCTTTTTGGGTTGGATTTCTTTCTTCCAGTTTATGCAAGGGGCGTGCAAAAGTTGCTATTCCTTCTCCGAAAGCCTTCCGGCGGCCAGCGCAAGGGCGCGTTTTTTGAGGCGGTAGGCGGTGCGCGGGGAGATATCCATCAGCTCGGCACACCGTTCCACCGAGTGACCGCGGACGTAGTGGCAGGTCAGAAAGAGCTTTTCGGGGCAGTTGGGGAGCGTGGCGATAAATTCGCGCACACGGAACAGCTTTGCCTGCAAGAAGACTTCGTCGTCCGAGGATGGGGCACCGAAATACTCCCGCTCATAGCGCGAGGCGTTCAGCCATTTTTTATGTAGGGTATAGGACGAGAGGAAATCCTTAGCCTTTTGCAAAGCGGCGTCGGTCATAGGCTGTCCACCCCCTCGGCGGCTGTGCGCGAAACGGCACCGAGCGCGCCCAGCAGCTGCTCGCGATTTTTATGCTTAAAGAATTTTTGCAGATCGTCCACGTCTGCTCCCTCCAGACACGCCGCGCAAAACGGGCGTGTGCCGATGCTGTAAAATTTTTCGCCGTCAGCAAACGCATCGCCGCAAAGCGTACAGAAGCGGCGCGCACCGACGCGACTGCGTGTGCGCCCGACAAAGGCGGGGCAGCTTTCTTCACAAATAAAACGATGACATTCGGGACACATGGCAGGGCCTCCTTTTTTGACAATTTTTCCAAAATAGAACGTCTGTTCTATATTATAGCGACAAAAAAGCGGTTTGTCAATGGCTTTTTTTCAAAAAACGGAAAAATCGACCCTGTTTTTTTGCGGTTTTTCGCGAAAAGACAAGGGGCGGCGACGGCAAGCGACGAAAAGCGGCAAAAAAGCCGTCGGGTCAATGACCCGACGGCTTGGATTTTTACAAAACATTATTCAACGGTGAGCGCGGGGAAGCCCTGGGCATCCTGCAAGCCCGTGTAAACAAGCGTTACGGAGTTTCCGTACAGTACCTCGCCTTCCGCGGTAGTTACGTAAGCGCGGATGTCGAGCTTGGTGTACTCGGAGTCTGCGGCAAGGCTTGTAATGGTGGCAAAGCAGGCGTACTCGTAGTCAAAGTGATCCTTGACCTTATACAGTGTTTCGCCGCTGCGGATGGAGGTGTAGGCCATGGTGTTTTCGCCGGCGAGGGTCTGTGTACCGCTTGCGGTGGTGATGGTCACCTCATAGCCAAAGCTCTTGTAAGCCAGGGAGTTGATGCCTGCGATCGCGCGGATGGAGAAGAGACCGCCCTCAGCCTTGGATACCTGGTGCGAGATGATCGAGGCGTCAAGCGCGATCTCGGGCTCGGGCGCGGACTCGGAGTAAACGCCGTACGTGCCGTTTCCGTTGTCAACGGGGGTGTAGCCCTCAGCGCAGAATTCGGCGGGAACGGGACGGTCAAACGTACCGCCCGAAACGGTGACGGTTACGGTGTTTGTGTAGCCCTCATAGGCCGGCTCCATGCCGATGAGACCGATAAAGCTGCCGCCGCTGACGGTGAGCGAGCCGACGCTGGCGTCCTCGTTGCCGGTGATGGCAACGGCGTAGCCGTTGGCGCCCGTCTTCTTAAAGCCGGTAAGCATCTTGGCGGAAACCGTAGCGGTAAGGGCGGAGCCCTTCTTAACGGTTACGTCAGTGCGCTTGGCATCGATGGCGCTCTTACCGATTACGGTTGCGCCGTCAACCGTGAGGGTATTGTTTTCACCCTCGGTGCGCTTGTCGGCCAGGAAAACGGCGACGGCGCTCTTGGCGGTAAGGGTGGCATTCTTGACGGTGATATTCACCGCGTTCTCGGTGGCGGTATGATAGAGCACGCGTCCGTCATACGCGGTAAGCGTTACGTCCGAAAGCGTGACGGCCTCGGCACCGTTCGAGAAAACGGCATGGCTCTTGGAGCCGTAAGTGGTGATGCTTCCGTTCTTCAGCGTGAGCGAAGCTCCCTCGCTGAGAGCAAAGACTGCGGCAGTCGCGGAGATCTCATAACCGCCAAGGTCGACCGTAACGCTCTTGCCTGCGATGGCAAGGCTTTCGGTGATCACGGCGTGGTCGGTCAGCGTAACGGTGTCGCCGTCCTTGGCCGCGGCAATGGCCTCGGCGAGCGTTGCGTAAGCGGTGCTGCCGATCTTGGCGGCAGACTTGTCGGCCGCATCCGATACCGATGCGGTGAGGGTTACGCCGTCGGAAACGGTATAACCGTACTGACACTTGACAAAGACGGTGTAGCTGCCGGCGGCCTCGTCATAGGTCACGGTGATGTCACCCGCCTTAACGTTAAAGCCGAGGGCATTGATGGCTTCTACCACGGCATCCGATTTGTAAAGCACGTTCAGCGTGCTTGCGGTGACCGCCTTCGGCACGGCAACGTCGGCAAGGATGGCGTAGAGCGCCTCGTGCTTGGCAATGGCGGGGTCGACGGTGTATTCCGAAGCGGTTTCGGCAAAGCGTTCCTTATAAGAATTGACGGCGATCTCCTTGATGACCTCGCGGTATTCGGGAACAAATTCACCGATCCATTCGGCGTTGACGGGGTCGGTCACCTGAAGGGCGAAATAATCAAAGCCTTCGTCGATCGGGAGAAGGTCACGGTATTCCTCAAGGATCTGATACATGACCGCATTGCCCAGCATATACTGACCAAGCTCGTAGCTCATGTGCGCGCCGTCGCTCTCCAGAATGGGAAGCTTGTCGGTGCCGGGCTTGGAGGGGCAGATGTCGGCGGGATTCATGCTGGTGCCGAAGTAGGTGTTTCTTGCGTTTTCAATGATCGTGGATACCACGACGGTGTAGTCGGGCTTGTCGCCCTCGGGAAGTGCCTCAACGGCATTTACGGCGGCCAAGCTGTTTTGGTAGCTGAAGGCGTTGGAATTTACATTCTCAACCCAGTCGGCAAACCAGACGATCTTGGCGCCCTCGACCTCCGTGTGAAGCCAATTCATAACCTCGGGGATCCCCTCGGCAAAGGCGGCACCGTACTGGGTGGATTCGCGGTAGTCCTGAATGATCACGATATCCCAGGTCTTCGCAAAGGCGGAGGCGTAACGCGCAACGTCGGAGACGTCATCGTAGTTGACACCGTAGGTATCATAGTTATGTGCCGCGTCATAGTGGTTGCCTGTGGTTGCCGAGGGATCGCGGTCATACATACGGCGGCTTCCGGTCACGATGCGATGATGGGTGATCGTGGTGTCAAGTCCTGCCTTCAGGTCATTGATGATGTCGGCAAAGAAGGAGGTGTAGTTGAGCGTGTGGCTGTTACCCAGCGAAAGGATACGAAGCTCCTTGAGCTTGAGCGAAATGTTACTGCCTAATGCGGCATAATCTCCGATGGGGTGATTGAGCCAGCCGTGAAGCTCGAAGGCGGATGCAGGAAGGGCACCGTCAGCCAGGGAGGCGACGGAGAAGGGAAGGTCGACCTTCTTAAGCGCCGAGAAGCCCGAGAAGGTGCCTGCCGCGATGGATGTGATGCCTTCACCGACCACGACGGTTTGGATCGAGTTCTTGTAGCTATCCCAAGCGGAGGTGTAGGCTATGGAGCCGCTTCCGCTGATCTTAAGAATGTGGTTGATGTCGTCAATCAAATAGGAAGCATTTCCCACGGTGCCGCTAAGCCCCAGAGCCTCTCCCAGCGTGTCCAGCACCGCCTTTTCCTCGGCAAGATTTGCCTGAACGGCGGCGGGGAGCGTCATATAATCGGCAATGGCGGCGGCGATGGCGGCACGGTTGGCTGAAGCTTCGCTTGCGTCAAGCTCAAGCGCGTCCCCGTGCTTCGCCAGATACTCGTCGGTCTCAAAGTAGGCAACGCCTGCGAATTTTTCGCTGAGCGCATAGGTGAACGTGCCGTACGCGTGAACGAAGGCCTGACGCCCGGGATCGTTGGAATAGTCCACGATGGCGTTGGCAGGGACGGATACGTAAGGCGCGAGGAGGTAGATATCCTGCAGGATATGAGAATTGGTAAGGTTGATGGTCTTGGCGGAAAGGCCGACGATGGTCTCGTCAAAGATGACGGTGGTCACGTCGGTCGCGTGCCAGGGCATTCCGGCCGAAATGCTCGAAAGGTCGGGCAGGATGCCGTCACCCGCGGGATCGCTGACGGTGACCGTGTAGGTCTCGCCGTCTGCGTTGAGCGTCTTCTCAAAGAGAACGGTATCATTTTCCAGCAAGAGGTTTTCGTTGGTCTCGGGCATCTCAAGGCCGATGGCGTTCGCCAGCTCGTCAAGCTTTGCCTTCTGACCCGAAAGCTGGGTTCTGGCGGCCTCGGGGATCTGCGGATACGCAATCGCGGCGGCCTGGATCTGCTCCTCGTAGAAGGTGGCGTCTGCCGCGGTCAGCGACCAGAGGTCGGCGTAGGTGTCAATGAATTCCTTGGCCTCGTAGTAAACGAGACCTGCGAATTTGTTGGCGTCAAGAGCATAGGTCCAGGTGCTAAATGCGTACACGGTCGCCAGGCGTCCGGGTGCGTCGGAATAGTCCACCACGCAGTTGGGGACTGTGGCAATGTCGGGATTCTTGAAGTGGATCTCCTTGACGATGTGCTTGTTGAGCAGCTCAACCGTTGTGGTGACGAGCTTGGTGATGGTTTCATCGAAGATGATAACGGTAACCGTGTTGTCATGCCACGCGAGGCTTCTGCGCTCGTCTGAAATGCGGTCGGGAAGCACGCCGTCGCCTAGTGGGTCGCTGATGGTGACGGTGTAGGTCACGCCGTCGGTGTTGAGCTGCTTATCCACGGTGATGGTATCGTCATCGAAAAGAAGCTTGCTGTCGTCGTACGAGGGCGTCTCGCCGTTTAAGATGGCGTTGATGGCGTCCAGCTTGGTCTTGCGGGTGGCAAGCTGCTCCTGCGCGACCTTAGGAAGGGCGTCGAAGTCGCTTGTGGCGGCACGAACCAGCGTCTCGTCTTTGGCGGCCTCGGCATTTTTGAGTGCCCAGAGATCGGCGTATTTGGCATCAAATTCCTCGGCCTCGTAGTAAGAGTTTCCGGCGAACTTGTTGGTATCTACCTTGTAGCCGAACGAGCTGTAGGAATGTACGGTGGCGCGACGGCCGGGGGGGTTGGAATAGTCTACCACGGCGTTGGCATCGTACGTGAGGTTTTTCGCAAGGAAGTGAATGTCCTTGACGTTTTCCGTGGTCTTGGTGAAGCAGACGGTACGGGTGCCGAGGTGCGTAATGGTCTCGTCAAAAATGACCGTGCTGACGTCGGACGTAAGGTGCCAGGGCAGCACGGTATAATTGTTGACGAGGTTGGGCAAACGACCGTCTCCGTCCGGGTCACTGACGGTGATCGTATACGTGCCATCGGCGTTCGGGGTTTTTGTATACACGATGGTATCTCCCTCCAGAAGTGTTTTGGTTTCTGCCTCTGCAAAGGCCGTGAGCGGCAGAGCCGAAAGCATCATGACCGCGGCCAGAAACAGTGCAAGCAACGTTCGTTTCATATCCGTTTTCTCCTTAAATAATAAAAAGATATACAACATCATTCTATCATCCCGCATAGTAAAAGTCAATACAAAAAGCACAGATTTTTTTGGAAATCTGTGCTTTTTTACTATATCGACAACAGGCCGACCGCCACCGCGCCGACGGCAATGCCCAGCCATTGCCACCATTTCATTTTTTCCTTTAAAACGAAGAAGGAGAACAGGGAGGTGATGGCGAGCGAGCCCACGGCGATCGCGGGGTAAATGATGCTGGAGGAGAGGGGAAGCGTGGCAAGCGTCATGACAAACAGGTTATAAAAGCCGTTGATGACGCTGGCCGCAAAGGGAATGACCACCGTTTTGGCGGGGATGCGGTCAAACCCCTTTTTGCGGCGCACAAGATAGCGGATGAGCGCGCCGATGACGGTGATCAGCAGACCGAAGAACATCAGCTGCCCCTTGTGATCGCCGTGAAAGGCGAGCTGCTGGGCACGCTGGCCGATGGAATAGGCCGCGTTTCCGGGAAAGAAGATGGCAACCAGAAGCAGCCATTTCTTGCTGATGGGCTTTTGCTCCTTGCCCTTGTGGAGCACCAGCCAAAGCGAGATCACGACAAGGACAAGACCGACAATGGCCACCGCCGTGACCTTGACGTCCCAGAAGAAAAAGCCGTAGAGCGAGGAGACCACCAGCGACAGCGATACAAACAGCGACACCAGCGAGACCGGGCCGCACTCCATGGCGTCCAGTATCCAAAAGCAGGTGATGTAGCCGAGTGCGATCAGGAGGCAATAGGGGAGCACCGCCGCCTCAAAGGAAAAGTTGAAGGCGTAGTATACGCCCCAAAACAGAAGAATGCCGGTGTGTCGGCAGAGATTATACAGGTCGCTCTCGCCACGCAGACCCGCATTTTTTCGTGTGTAAAAGCCGGGAAGAACGGTGGAACCGAGCGAGGAAAAGAACACCGCCAAAACCAAAAGAAAAATTTGCATAACGCCTCCGTAGAGTCGAAAATCTACAACGTACAAAAGTATATCACAAAATTTGACCGCATGCAAGAGAGTTTGCAAAGATTTCAAATTTTGATTTGTCGGGGAGGGGGGACGTGCCTCCGGCGGCCAGCCTTTTGAAAAAGGCTGGGCGAAAACTTTTGTAGCATGGGTCTGCACAAACTACACGTCATTTTAGACGGGAAGCCGCCGCGGCGG
>CAJGDZ010000085.1 GCA_904502055.1 uncultured Clostridia bacterium
CTGCACATTCCGATCTTCCATATGGAGGCCGGAAACCGTTGCAAGGACGAGTGCCTTCCCGAGGAGACCAACCGCCGTATTGTGGACATCATTTCGGACGTGAATATGGCGTATTCCGAGCACGCCCGTCGCTATCTTGCCGATTGCGGTCTGCCCAAGGAGCGTACGTATGTGACCGGCTCCCCGATGGCAGAGGTGCTTCATAACAATCTTGCCGAAATTGAGGCAAGCGACATTCACGCGCGTCTGGGGCTGGAGAAGGGGAGATACATTCTTCTTTCCGCTCACCGTGAGGAAAACATCGACACCGAAAAGAACTTTGTCAGTCTCTTTAGCGCCATCAACAAAATGGCGGAGAAATACGATATGCCCATCCTGTATTCCTGCCACCCGAGAAGCCGCAACCGCCTGGAGGCAAGCGGATTTGTGCTTGATGAGCGCGTGATCCGTCACGAGCCGCTTGGCTTCCACGATTATAACTGCCTGCAGATGAACGCGTTTTGTGTGGTTTCCGACAGCGGCACACTTCCGGAGGAAAGCAGCTTCTTTACCAGCATCGGACACCCGTTCCCGGCTGTGTGCATTCGTACCTCTACCGAGCGTCCTGAGGCGCTGGACAAGGCATGCTTTATCCTGTCGGGCATTGACGAGAAGGGCCTTTTGCAGTCGGTGGACACGGCAGTTGAGATGAACCGAAACGGCGATTACGGCATTCCCGTGCCCGATTATATTGAGGAAAATGTGTCCTCTAAGGTCGTTAAGATCATCCAGTCCTACGTGGGTGTGGTAAACAAGATGGTTTGGAGAAAAGACGTATGAACATACTGATTACGGGCGCGAAGGGGTTTGTGGGACGCAACCTTGCGGAGAACCTGAAGAACATTCGCGACGGGAAAAATCGCACGCGTCCCGCTCTTAGGATCGAGGAGATCTACGAGTACGATCTTGACAATACGCAGGAGGAGCTGGACCAATTCTGCCAAAAAGCGGACTTTGTTTTTAACCTTGCGGGGGTAAACCGCCCGAAGGATCCCGAGGAGTTCAAGGCAGGGAACTTTGGCTTTGCTTCCATGTTACTGGATACGCTGAAAAAGCACAAAAACACCTGTCCCGTTATGCTCTCGTCCTCCATTCAGGCCACGCTGAAGGGGCGCTTTGGTACGTCGGAATACGGCCTCTCAAAGCGCGCCGGCGAGGAGGCATTTTTCGCCTACGGTGAGGAGACGGGGGCGAGGGTTCTGGTTTACCGATTTCCGAATCTTGTGGGCAAGTGGGTGCGCCCGAACTATAACAGCGCGGTCGGCACCTTTTGCCATAACATTGCCCACGATCTCCCCATCACGGTAAACGATCCGTCGGTAGAGCTGGAGCTTTTGTTTGTTGACGATCTGGTAGAGGAGATGCTGGATGCCCTTGAGGGCAAGGAGCACCGCTGTGAATTCGACGGTGTCAACACCGTTCTGAGTGAAAACGGAAGGTACTGCGCCGCGCCCGTGACACATCGGGCTACGCTTGGCTATATTGTTGAATGCCTGCACACCTTCCGCGACCAGCCGAGCACACTTGTGATTCCCGAAATTCCAAACGGCAGCTTTGAGAAAAAGCTGTATTCGATGTATCTGTCTTATTTGCCAAAGGAAAAGGTGGCGTTTCCGCTCAAAATGAACGTGGACGATCGCGGAAGCTTTACCGAGCTGCTTAAGACTAAGTCCTGCGGACAGGTCAGCGTGAACATCTCAAAGCCCGGTATCACCAAGGGGCAGCACTGGCACAATTCCAAGTGGGAATTTTTCATTGTTGTTTCGGGTCACGCCCTCATTGAGGAGCGTAAGATCGGAACCGACGAGGTGCTTCGCTTTGAGGTCAGCGGGGACAAGATCGAGGCGGTGCATATGCTCCCGGGCTATACGCACAACATCATCAATCTTTCGGACACCGAGGATCTGGTTACGGTCATGTGGGCCAACGAGGCCTTTGACCCGTCCCACCCCGACACCTTCGGCGAGCCCGTATAAAGAAAGGAGGCAAGATCATGGAAAAAGTCGTTCGGATTATGATGGATCTGATCGCAAGCGAGGTTTGCGGTAAGACTGTTGACAATGAAAAATATGTGTGTTCCGACGAAGAGCTTGAAAAGCTTTATCGGCTTTCCAAGAGCCACGATCTTGCCCATATTGTCGGCAATGCGCTCATTAGGAATGATCTTATTGCGGACAAGGAGCTTTTGGAGAAATTCAGAAAGCAGATCTTTCTTGCCGTCTACCGTTATGAAGCTATAAACGACGAGCTTGGCCGTCTGCGAGGCATCCTTGAAGGTGCGGGCATTCCGTTTATTTCCCTTAAGGGGGCGGTGATACGAACGTATTATCCCGAGCCGTGGATGCGCACAAGCTGCGATATTGATATTTTGGTTTGCCGTGAGCAGCTCGACAAAGCGACCGGGCTTCTGGAGACAGAGCTTGGCTATACAGACAGGGTGGAGAATTACCACGATGTTTCGATGATGTCGCCGAGCGGCGTTCACCTGGAGCTTCACCACAGCATCAAGGAAAATGCGGACAATCTGGACGCATTGCTTGCGGAATGCTGGAGCTACGCCGATTCCGCGGGTGGATGCGAGTACGCTTTTTCTCCCGAATTTTTCCTGTTTCATCAGTTCTCCCACGCGGCATATCATTTTTTACATGGTGGTTGCGGCGTGCGGCCGTTTTTGGATCTGTATTTACTGAATCGAAAGCTGAGCTTTGATCGCGGTGCTCTGGAAGGTATGCTTGAAAAAGCAGGAATCAAGCGCTTTTCGGGGATGGCGTTTCGCCTTGCTGACGTATGGTTTGGCGACGTGGAGCACGATGAACTCACCAAGCAAATGGAGCAATTCGTTTTGTCGGGCGGCGTATACGGAACGCTGGAAAATTCCGTGGCCGTCAGTCAGCAGAAGCAAAAGGGACGGATCGGTCACATTCTTCATCGCGTGTGGCTTCCGTATGAATTGCTTTGCGTTTCCTATCCCCGCTTGCGTGGGCGGCGTTATCTGCAGCCGTTTTACGAGCTTGTGCGGTGGCTTCGGATTTTTAAGCCGAATACATATCGGAAAAAGAGTCGGGAGCTGGAGGCGGTCAAAAATTTGAGCACAGAGAAAAAGAGTGAAGTGAATCAAATGTTACAGCAGCTTGAGCTGTTATAAAAAAGAACCGAAGTCATGACTTCGGTTCTTTTTTGTGAATTTATGGCTGAATCCTCGTGAAAAGATGAAAAAAATATGTAAAAGCCCTTGACGAAATTTTTGGTAAATGATAAAATAATACAAGATATTGTTTTATTTAAAACGGAGGTTCTTTAATGTTTGACATTTTTGACGTGCTTGCCTTGATTGGCGGCTTGTGTCTTTTTTTATTCGGTATGAACATTATGGGCGACGGTCTGGAGCGCCGCGCGGGAAATAGCCTTAAGGCACTTCTCGGAAAGCTTACGGGAAATAAGTTTACCGGCTTTTTGACGGGTATGGGCGTGACGGCTGTCATCCAGAGCTCGTCGGCTACGACGGTTATGGTCGTCGGCTTTGTTAACTCCAAGCTCATGACGCTCAAGCAGTCCATCGGTGTTATCATGGGTGCCAACATCGGCACGACCATCACCGCGTGGATCCTCAGCCTTGGCGGTATCGCGAGCGATAACGTCTTTATGAAGCTTTTGAAGCCGACCTCGTTTACACCGGTTCTGGCACTCATCGGTATCGCCTATACGATGTTCTCCAAGTCATCCAAGCGCAAGGACACGGGCACCATTCTTTTGGGCTTTGCCACGCTGATGTTTGGTATGGACGCGATGAGCGATGCGGTTTCGGGCCTGGCTAACGTCCCCGAATTCCGCAATCTTTTCCTCGCGTTTGAAAACCCCATCCTCGGCGTTCTGGTCGGTGCAGTGGTTACGGCCATTATCCAGTCCAGCTCCGCATCGGTCGGTATTCTGCAGGCGCTCAGTGCTACGGGTGCGGTAACCTACGGCGCCGCTATCCCGATCGTTATGGGTCAGGGTATCGGTACCTGTGTAACGGCTTTGCTTTCCTCGATCGGTACGACCAAGAATGCAAAGCGCGCAGCCTTGGTTCACCTTTCCTTCAACGTGATCGGTACGGTGCTTTGGCTTTCGGTCTTCAGCGTTCTTTCGCATATCTTTGAACCGATGATATTGAACGAGTCGGCAAGTTATCTCGGCATTGCCGTTTGTCACACGGGCTTCAAGGCTCTGTGCGCTTTGGTTTTGCTTCCGGCATCTGAACTCTTGGAGAAGCTGGCATACAAGCTGGTTCCCGAGGGCAAGACACCCGAGAAGGCAGTCGAGCTGGACGAGCGTTTGCTTGCCACACCGCCTATCGCCGTTGAGCAGAGCTGCCGTCTGGCGGCCAAAATGGCGGCAGAGGCTGTTGAGGGCTTCCGCCTGAGCATTGAGGCAGTAGAAAATTACAGCGCGGAGACTGTGAAAAAGATTCGCAAGATCGAGGGAGATACTGACCATTACGAGGACGTTCTTGGCACCTTCCTTGCCAAGCTTGGCAAAAGTCAGATTTCCGATGAGGACGGTATTACGGTAACCAAGCTTCTCAAGGCCATCGGAGATTTCGAGAGAATTTCCGACCACGCCGTAAACGTGATCGAGTCGATCGAGGAAATGAGAGAGAAGGGCATTCAGTTCTCGCCGATCGCCAAGCAGGAGCTTGACGTTCTGTGCCGTGCAGTTGACGAAACACTGGTGATGACCGAGTCGGCATTTGTGGGAGACGATCTTTCCATTGCCTACAACGTAGAGCCTCTTGAGCAGGTGATCGACAACCTCAAGGATCTGCTTCGTAACAATCACATTCACCGCCTCAAGGAGGGTGCATGTACGGTGGAGACCGGCTTTATCTGGTCGGACCTTCTTACCAACCTTGAACGCGTGAGCGATCATTGCTCGAACATCGCCGCCGGTATTATCGACGCCAAGGCGCATACGATGAACTCGCATGAGGTTATCAACAACTTTAAGAAGGATAGTCCGCTCTTTGCGGAAAAATACGAGGAATATGCGGAAAAATATTCCATTTCGCAGCGTTCCTGACAGATCGGATCTCAAGGAAAAGTCCCTGTAAAACAGGGACTTTTTTCGTTTGGGGATGGTTTTTTGAAAAAAACAAAAAAAACGCAAAAAAATTAAAGAAACCCCTTGCAAAATCCTTAAAAATGTATTATTATAATATATATAAAAGTATAACTGTATCTAATTACAATTTCGGAGGACGTGCGAATGCCAATTTTCGAACATGACAATAGCTTTGAAAGCGGTGTAAATATTAAGGTTATCGGTGTCGGCGGCGGTGGAAACAACGCAGTCAACCGAATGATTGCAGCCAATATTCGCGGTGTTGAGTTCATTGCGGTGAATACCGACCGCCAGGTGCTTAAGACCTCTGCGGCTCCTAACCAGCTTGTGATCGGTGAGAAGATCACCAAGGGCTTTGGTGCCGGCGCTAACCCTGAGATCGGTGCACGCTCGGCCGAGGAGTCGATCGAGGAGATCCGCGCGCTTCTTGAGGGCGCAGATATGGTGTTTATTACTGCCGGTATGGGCGGTGGAACCGGAACGGGTGCCGCTCCCATCGTGGCACGTGTGGCCAAGGATATGGATATTCTGACCGTGGCGATCGTTACCAAGCCGTTTGGCTTTGAGGGCAAGAGAAGAATGGTACAGGCCGATGCGGGTATTGCGGAGCTCAAGCAGTACGTGGATGCGCTTGTTGTCATCCCGAACGAGAGACTCAAGCAGGTTTCGGACACGCGTATCACGCTGTCCAACGCCTTTGAGGTGGCGGATGATGTGCTTCGCCGCGGTGTTCAGAGCGTCTCGGAGCTGATCAACGTTCCCGGCTTTATCAATCTGGACTTTGCTGACGTAACCTCGGTTATGCAGAATGCCGGCTACGCGCATATGGGTGTGGGTAACGCTACGGGTAAGGACAAGGCAGAGCACGCCGCTAAGATGGCGATCTCCAGCCCGCTTCTGGAAACCTCGATCAAGGGTGCCACCGGTATCCTGATCAGCATTGCCGCCTCGCACGATGTTGGACTTGAGGACGTGGATCTGGCTTCCACGATGATCTCCAATGAGGCAAGCCCCGATGCGAACGTTATCTGGGGTGTTTCCTTTGATCCCGAGCTTGACGATGAGATGAAGATCACCATCATCGCGACCGGCTTCGACAGAAAGCCCGACGATCCTTACTACCGCAATCAGGCGGCGCTTGAGCCTACGAACACCATTGAGCTTCCTCAGGAGATCAGTCTTGAGGAGGCAGAGGCAGTTGAGGAGGTTCAGCCCGAGAAGGAAATCCGTCTTGACAGCAAGTTGGATCTCAATGATCCCTGGGAAGCTTTTAAGAGAAAGTAAAATAACAGAACAAACGGGCAAATTTTTTGCCCGTTTGCATTTGAATGTGGGATGTGTTTATGGAAAGATTAGCTCTTTGGGGGGCCATAGTAAATACATTGGCCGTGATTGCCGGAGGCGTCGTCGGTCTTGCCCTTCGTCGGGTCCTGCGCGGTGGCGAGGGAAGACTCGGCGAGACTATGGAAAAATGCTCGGATGCCATTATGAAGGGTGTGGGGCTTTGTTGCATGCTCATTGGAATTTCGGGCGCGCTGAAAACCGAAAAAACGCTGGTGATGATTCTTTCAATCATTGTGGGTGGAGTTATCGGAACGCTTTTGGATCTTGACGATAAGATCAACCGTCTTGGGAATTTTCTCGGAAAGCGTCTTACAGGCAAGGGCGGTAGGGCAAACGAATTCGCCGCCGGCTTCGTCAACGCTACGCTCCTGTTTTGTGTGGGGGCTATGTCGATCGTAGGGCCGATGGAAAGCGGACTTCGGTTGATACATACCACACAGTATGCAAAATCCATCATGGACGGCGTGTTGGCAATCGTGTTTGCCTCCTCGCTTGGCGTAGGCGTCTTGTTTTCGGGCGTGAGCGTTTTGCTTTACCAAGGCTCGCTGACTCTGCTTGCCCAGTGGGTACAGCCCATCCTCAGTGATGTGGTCATCAATGAAATGGCGGCGGTAGGCTCGCTTTTGATTTTGGGCATCGGACTGAATTTGGCGGGCATCA
>CAJGDZ010000086.1 GCA_904502055.1 uncultured Clostridia bacterium
ACCGCCGAAGCCGCAGCCATCCTGCCGGGTGTGGATACCCTGTTGCTGGAATCCAATCACGATGTGGACATGGTGCGAACCGGCCCCTACCCCTATCCGCTCAAGCAGCGTATTCTTTCGCGGCACGGTCACCTGTCTAACACCGACTGCGCCGCGCTTGCCGTAAAGCTGGCCGAGCACGGCACTACCCACCTTCTTCTCGCTCACCTGAGCGAGACCAACAACACCCCCGATACCGCCTTTGACGAGGTGTTCGGCGCGCTTGCCGGAAGCGGCGTAACGGTAGCCGTGGCCGCACCCGACGTGCCGACCTGGCTTGTGGGTGAGTATGCACACGGAAAGGAGACCGCGCCATGTTAAGCTTTCGCATTGTTTGCGTCGGCTCGCTGAAGGAAAGCTACCTCCGCGAGGCCATTGCCGAATACGAAAAGCGCCTCTCGGCGTTTTGCTCCTTCTCGCTGGTCGAGCTGAAGGAATATAAGCTTTCCGAAAATCCGTCCGCCGCCGAGATCGCAAAGGCTCTGGACGAGGAAGCCGACCGTATTTTAAAGGCCACGCTCCCCAAGAGCTATAAGATTGCGCTTTGCGTTGAGGGTAAGCAATTCCCCTCGGAAAAGCTGGCCGAGCGACTGGCGGCCATCGAACAGACTCACGGCGCGCTTACGCTCATCATCGGAAGCTCACACGGGCTTTCGGACAAGGTCAAAAACGCCTCGGATCTCCGTCTTTCGATCTCCGAGCTTACCTTTCCACACCAGCTCGTCCGCGTTATGCTGATGGAAATTTTTTATAGGTGTTTCAACATCTTAAAGGGTACAAAATATCATAAATAATAATAGCCGCGCTTTTGAAAAAGCGCCCCATCCCCCGACAAATCAAACTTGAAAACAAAAGAAACGAGACGGCATATGAAATCACAGATCAAAGGAAACATTCTCCTCTTTCTCACCACGCTCATTTGGGGCTGCACCTTCGTCGCGCAGGACGTAGCGATGGAGCACATCGGCCCGTTTGAATACCAGGCCGTGCGCTCGATCATCGGCGCCGCGGTCCTTCTCCCCGTCATTTTTATTCTTGACCTCAAGAAAAAAAGGGACGGGTCCTTTCGGCCGATGCCCATCGGAACGCGTAAGGAGCTGATCCTCGGCGGTATTGTCTGCGGCTTTTGCCTGTGCGTAGCCTCCTGCTTCCAGCAGGTCGGCATCGCGCTTGGCACCTCGGCCGGCAAGGCGGGCTTTATCACCGCGATGTATATTCTTTTCGTCCCCATCATCGGGCTTTTCCTCGGCAAGCGTGTGGCACCGCACTTCTGGCTTTGCCTTGCCCTGGCCGTGGCAGGCCTCTATCTGCTTTGCATCACGGGCGCGGACAAGGGGATCACGCTTGGCGACCTTATGACGCTGATGTGCGCCATCGCGTTTGCCTTCCAGATCCTTGCCATTGACCGCTTTGCCCCGCGAGTAGACTGCCTTAAGCTCTCCTGCATTCAGTTTTTTGTTTCGGGTGTATTTTCCGCCATTCCGATGTTTATCTTTGAGGGCTTCAACCCCGATAAGATCGTGGCGGCGCTCGGCCCCATTCTGTTTGCGGGCGTGCTCTCCTGCGGCGTAGCATATACACTGCAGACCGTCGGTCAGAAGTACACCGAGCCCACGGTCGGCTCGCTGATCATGAGCTTTGAATCCTTCTTTGCCGTTGTGGCCGAATCGGTGATCCTTTGGGTCATCCCCTCGGGACGCGAGATCCTCGGCTGCCTTCTGATGCTTGCCGCCATCCTGCTCTCGCAGATGCAGATCGGAGGCAAAAAGAAAAAAACAAAGGCGGCCTAAAGAACACCCGAGAGGCAAGCCTCTCGGGTATTTGCTCTTTACAGCCGCCGTATTTTATGATATACTGAAAAAAAGAAAGGAGCGGCCTATGATTGATTTTGGAATTTTTGAGATAAAAACCGAGCTTTTTCTGCTGATTTTGGCGGTGCTTACGTTGGTGCTTCAACTTGTGCTCAGCTTCAAGGTGAGGAGCCTTGCCTTGCGCCTGCTCCCCGCGACCCTTTTCGCCGTTTCAACGGCCGTCTTCTTCGTGCTCGTCTTTGTCACCGACGGGTGGGACAGCTTGGGCTTTCTGCTTCTGGCGCTTTGCACCGCGATGCTTCTTGCGGTGTGCGGCATCGGCTTTGCCGTTTGGGCAATTGTGAAAAAAAGAAAAAACAATCCATAAAAAAAAGCGTGCATAGCACGCTTTTTTTATTATCCAAGCTTAACCGTCGCCGTGCCGTCCTCACCGTAAACGATGCGGTCGCCGCTACAGGTTATGCCGTCAACGTACGAAAGGTATTCCTCCTTCGAGGCAAAGCGCGGCGTAAAGTCCGCAAGGATCTTCTTTGCCCGCTTTGCGCCGTCACCCAGCAAAAGCGCGAGCATGGCGACCTGCAGCTTGGCGCTCGAAACGCACGCAGTATAAGGATCGGCAATAAGGTAATCCTCTCCGTGACAGGTGCCGACCGCCCCCGCCATATACGGATGAACCACCGGCATCAGCCCGCAAAGCTCACCCATATCGGTGCTTCCCGAATTCATGACGTCCTGAACGTCAAAGCTTTTATCGGGCACGGCCAAAAGCGCCGCCTCCCTCGTAAGCTCGATCATATTTTTGTCGTTATAAAGCGGCGAGTAGCCGGGAAAATCGTCAATGGCCACGTTGGCACCAAACGAAAGCGCCGCGCCGCAAAGCGCACGGTTGACGCGCGCATTGGCTTGTAGCATCGCCTCGTAGGTGGCACCGCGCACAAAGCTTTCCATCACCGCCTTGCCGGGAATGACGTTGACCGCCTCACCGCCTGCCGTCACAATGGGATGCACGCGGATCTTGTCCTCGTCCCGAAAGGTTTCGCGAATGGCATTGATCGCCGAGAGCCCCTGCGTGGCGGCGTACAGTGCGTTGATGCCGCCCGACGCGTAGGCCGCGTGCGAGGCGCGCCCCGTATAGGTAATGCGCTTGGCCACACAGCCGACCGAGCCGCGACGCACACGGAAGCCGTCCGAGGTGTGCACCATAAAGGCAAGATCGACGCCGTCAAAGTAGCCGCGCGACAAAAACTCGCCCTTGCCGCCGTAATAGCGAATGACTCCCTTCTCCTTCAGCTCTGCGCGGTACTCAATCTCCAAAAGCTCCTCGGCCGGCACCGCGCAAAGGCGGATCCTGCCGCAAAGCGAGCCCAAGACCTCCGGATCCTTCAGCGCCCCCGCAATACCCAGAAGCGCCGCGCATTGCGCGTGATGACCGCAGGCGTGCACCGCACCCGTCTCGGGATCGGCATCTCTGTGCCCGGGACAGATCACACTGTCCAGCTCGGCAAGGATAAGCACCTGTGGGCCTTCTCTTCCGGTGTCCACCACCGTATAAAAGCCGGGGATATCCCCTGCCAAAGCCAGATCCTCGTAGCCGAGCTCGCGGAATTTTTCCTCAAGATACTTCGAGGTTCCCACCTCGCGGTAGCCGGTCTCCGGATGACGCCAGATATACCTCTCGGCCTCCAGCATCATAAATTTATAGCGTTCGACCGCTTGCCAAATCTCTTTCATAACATCCTCTTTCCCCGTCAGATATCGCCGGGAAGCTTATAGTATTCCACAACCCTTGCCGCATCCTTGATCTCCGAAAAGGTATAGCCCATGCGAACAAGACCGGCAATGACCTTTTGCCGCTCCTTCTCGTCCTTGGGAAGCGTGCGGTATTTCTGGCGGATCAGCTTGACACAGAGCTGAGCAAAATCCACCTCTCCGAGATATGCCATAGCCGCCTCAAAGGCCTCGCCGTCGTATCCCTTCTGGTGCAGATGCAGCATGATGCGCTTTTTGCCCCACAGCTTTTGCACGCAGCACTCGGCCTCACGCTCCGCGTCACTTTCCTCCCTCAGATATCCGTTTTTCTGCATATACTCGGCAGCACGCGCCGCCACCTCATCGGAAAAACCGCGATGGCGAAGCTTATCGGTAAGCGTCCTGACCGAATTGCGTCCAAAGGCCAGAATGTCAAACGCCTTTTTTATGGCGCGGTATTGCTCGTCGGCCGCCAGCAGCTCGCACACGTTCTCGCGCGTGATCTCCGACGGCGGCGTGGGCAGACCAAGCTCCTCAAAAACGGCGCGAAGAAGGGTGAAGCTGCGCTTTTCGCGCCGCTCCCCCTCACTCATCTCCACGGTGAGATAGACCTCCTTGCCGCTCTCCGAGAACGCCCCCGACGTCAGCTCAATCTTCATCGCCGTCCTTGAGCGCGCGGATGTCGAAATCGTCCTCGCCGTCCTCATCCATATCAAATTCGTCGTCTTCCAGATCCATCTGCTTGCTCATCTCACGCACCTTGGTATTGAGAGCCTCGAACATTTCGGGGTTGCCCTCCACGATCTTGCGCACGTTCTCCTTACCCTGGCAAAGCCGCTCGCCCTCATAGGAGAACCAGGATCCGCTCTTTTTGATGATATCCAGCGCAATGGCAATGTCCACCACCTCGCCAAAGCGCGAGATGCCCTTGCCGTAAAGAATGTCAAACTCGGCCACCTTGAAGGGCGGAGCCACCTTATTCTTGACGATCTTACACTTGACACGGTTTCCGTAAATGTCATTTCCGTTCTTGAGCTGCTCGGTCTTACGAATGTCGATACGCACCGAAGCATAGAACTTAAGCGCACGTCCGCCGGTGGTGGTCTCGGGGTTGCCGTAGATCACGCCCACCTTCTCACGAAGCTGATTGATAAAAATCACAATGGCGTTACTCTTGGAGATGACCGCCGAAAGCTTACGCATGGCCTGCGACATAAGTCTCGCCTGCGCGCCGACCTGCGAGGCACCCATATCGCCCTCCAGCTCCTGTCTGGGCACAAGCGCCGCCACCGAGTCGATGACCACAACGTCGATCGCGCCCGAGCGCACCAGCGCCTCGGTGATCTCCAGAGCATCCTCACCGCAGTCGGGCTGAGAAACCAGCAGATTATCAATATCCACGCCCAGCGCCTTGGCATACACGGGATCCAGCGCGTGCTCCGCGTCGATAAACGCCGCCTCGCCGCCCGCCTTCTGCACCTCGGCCACGATATGCAGAGCCACCGTAGTCTTACCCGAGGATTCCGGGCCAAAGATCTCCACGATTCGTCCGCGCGGCACACCGCCGATGCCCAGCGCCATATCCAGCGCGATCGAGCCGGTGGATACCGCCTGCACCGCCATGTGGGTGTTGGCGCCCAGCTTCATCACCGCGCCCTCACCGTAATTTCTCTCAAGCTGCGCGATCGCCGTGTCCAGCGCCTTGAGCTTTGCCTCTTTATCGTCGGCTACCACAACCGTTTTGGGTGCTTTTTTTGTTGCCATAGTGTCATTTCCTTTCCAAAATCTTGTTCCGAATGGTTTTAACGTACTGATTATACCTCTTTTTCTGCTCTTTGTCAATACTTTTTTGCTATATTTTTTCTTAAAAAGGAAAATATTTTTGTATCCGTTTTGAAAAGTGAAAAAATATATTCCCAAAAAGGAAACGATATTAAAAAAGTTATTATTTTCCGAAATCGGAATTTTGATTCACACATAAGTGGATTTTCAAACAGCAAAAAACCAATTAAAGAAGAAACAAGGCTTGTTTATTATAAAAATCGGCCAAGCCAAAGGCTCAGCCGATTTTTCTCATATTATATTACGTCCACACGCGCCACGATGGCGGCATCGCGATCCAACGGTGCATTTGTAGCAAACACAATGCTCTCCGCCCCCTCGCCAATGCCGATCTGCAATGCAAATTCGCCGCACGGCATCTCATTCGGCAATCGGAAGGAGATATGCTCCTCGTGTTTGCCGGGTAACCACGTGCGAATATCCACCGCCGTATCAAAAGAAGCTTCAAAGCCTTGGTTTTTCAGCTTCACATATAGCGGAAGCATCTTATAGATGGGAGCGACCCCCACGTTCTCAACCGACAGTCGAAGCGAAAACGCCTCGCCGCGCTTGGCAGTGTCCTCAATTTCCACCTCATCGATCACAAAATGATAGCCCATTTTGTCCACCCACGCATCCACCTTCTCGCGCCACTCCCACGGAATGGGCAAGGACTTGGCATTGAAGGTGCTGATATGCCACGCCAACGTCTTTTCAATTACGTCGTCCGGGCTCCAGCCCTGCCGCTGCCACTCACCAAGCCACCAAAAGGATTCAAAGGACACGTGCCCACGCTTCCATATATCGCCCATTGCCTCGACCCAAGGCGGAAGCATTTCGTTCAGAAGCGACGGCTTACCCAGACAGTCGGCACGAAAGCCCACCGCCGCACGCCCGTCAAGATACTGCATCAACGGTGACACGCTGCACTGCCCGATCAAAAGCGTGTTTTTAAAGACCTCCGTATAGATGTCAACAAAATTCTCGAGCGCCTCTTTGGTAAAAAGATTGACCGAGCTTCCCTCGCCCCACGCGCCGGGCAAGGAAATATCCACCATCGAAAGCGCAGGGTCAGCGTCAAAGCGTTCGCCAAAGGCACGGATCGCGCGCCCGAAATAGGTCAGGAAGGCGGGGTCGGACGGACTCCGCTTGACGCGCTGTCCCTCCGGACGGCGCGGACAGGAGATCTTTTGCTTCAGCCAATCGGGCACGTCGTCACTCTCACGCGTACTGTGCGGCATAAGACGAAACATCACCGTTTGCCCCAGCGCGCGTGCCTTTTTGAGAATACCCTCGATAAAGTCGTAGCGATATTCGCCCTCGGTCGGCTCAAATTCCTTCCACAAGATGCGAATATAGACCACCGAGCAATCGGGATAATACCCCTGCTCTCTTCCCTTTTCCTCTACGTAATCGGGTACGGGATAGCACTCCACGTGCTCGGTCTCGGTCAGGTTGTTTTCGGGCTTCACGATAAGATCGGAATAGAGCTCATCGCCGCGAAAATGCTGAAAGCTTACAAATCCGACGCAAGGGTTTTGCTTTTTTTCTCTCTCATACGCATATTGAAAGATTGCCATAGTTTCATCTCCCGGATTTATTCTGCCAATCGTATATCTTCTCAAATTTATTATAATACAACTCCCTTTG
>CAJGDZ010000087.1 GCA_904502055.1 uncultured Clostridia bacterium
AGGTGCCGGGGGCACGTTTTTGCAAGCGGTGTCGCGCAATAGATGATAATGAAACGGATCTCTCTTCCCACCTCCGCAACCAAAAAAGATTCCATAGTCGATACAATTTCGGCTATGGAATTTTGTTTTATATGCAAAAAACAGCTGATTTTTGCCCTTTTACCGCTTGTTTCGGCGGTTTTGAGGGCGTTTTTTCTTTCATAAACAACAAATTCGCCAACCTCTGCCCCGGTAAGACAGAAACGGCGGATTTTGTATCGTTCAAGGGGTTAATCGTTCAAGGAATGAATTTACAGAAAATATTGTTTTATGTCGAAAAAAGTGGTATAATACCTTATATTTCACTCGTTGAAAGGACCCCTTAATATGATAACAAAAAAAGCAAAGTATTACGAGCGTGTTACAAATTTGATTTTGGATGCATTCAAAAAAATGCGTAAAGATAGATGGTTTGTTCGTGGTGACAAACTATCTGATAGGCAGAATAGAATTATATTTAAAGAACATGGAGAATTGTTTTCTAAAGATACTATATTATTTACCGAAAGGTTTCACTTTTTTTCTCCATCTTTGTTGGTAACCAATAATGCAATGTATTGTTATTCTTTTGAAAAAAAGAAAACACTATTTTTCAAAGATATCAAAGAGCTAAAATATAGTGTTATGCCTTTGAAAAGAACTATCGAAATTACAACAAATTCAGGAATAAAATATAAAATTTTCGATAGCATTCCCTATGCTACGTCATATGCAGATGTTAAAGATTATGATAAAGCTGTAAAAGATGGCACCCATAGAGCCTTAACTCTTTGCTATGTGGTATGTATCTACGCATTAACTGTGTTACATAGATGCACGGATAATGAGTGTTCCCAAAAAATCATAGAAATAGAAAGAAATGTAGAAGCATTAATCAACGAGTATTTAAGCAAAAAAGATGTCGCATCTCTGTATGGAAATCTTGTTTCTTTTGATTTTGTTAGTTGTTATTATGATGTTCAGACGGTTGAAAACGGCTTGAAAAAAATTGCCGAGGTGAAAGGAGAGGCGTATAATATACGTAAAGAAGAACTAATAAGTTCCGTTCGTAACACGGTGGATTCTACTATGCAAGGAATGGAAACGGAACGAAGACAAATTATCGAGAAAGCTGAGAAAATAACAAAGCAACAAGAAGCAAACGGAGCTGATCCAAAAGAAATACAAAAAATGAGAGAGAAAATTGCTCAAGCAAAAGCTTTCTCTGCCGCTATAGCCACAATTGATGCTTCCGTTGATGATACAAATAATATACGAGATATTTACTTGAAGGCTGATAAAGTTTCTGCGCAAATTGGTTCTACAGGCATAGCTTTTGTTTTTTCTTGCCCTGGCCAAAAAGAGCAGATTGCCAATCAAGTCTGTTACGGAGCTACGGGAGAAAATTTACAACACTTGATCACCATTTGCCATGAAAAAAGACCTGACATTTTTGTTTCTGAATTAAAATGTGATTATACGATTACAAATGCTTCCGACAGAGTACATTATGCAGCATTAACTCATGATACCGAAGCTTCTTACGATGAAATTAGTTTACCCGAGAATATTCAGCGGTTAAGTTATGAATTATCAAATGCAAATGTAATAATTTGTATGGGAGATAGGGCTGATTTTGCAGTACATAACGCTGTAGTAAGTGGAAAAATAGTAAAAGGCGAACATCTGAGTGCGATGCATATCAATCGATCTTATACATCAACATTTGATAGTCCATCAGCACGCCGCTTTGACCGCATTAGTCAAGTTGCAAACAAAATTTTGGAGCAGTTATAATTCTCTGTAGGATATAAAATGTTATAACAGTTAAATTCTACAACAACAATGTGCGAAAAGGCTTATATGTTAGGGAGCACAAAAAAGAATAAAACATAACGAGCCCCAAGGCAAGCGTAATGCGAACCTTGGGGCATTTCTATATTCCAACTTAAAGCATAATCGTTATCTCGCTGCCGTCCTTCAGCGAATAGACCAGGAGGTCATCATTGTATACGGTTACTCGGTCGACCACAGCGTGCCACAGCTTTTCGTCAAACTCGATGGGCGGTGCTTCAAGCTCTTCAAACTCGGTGAGCATACCGCCGATGGATACGGACTCGGCTTCCATTCGGTTGCGCCGTACGGTGAGCTGTTTGTGCTTTTCCTCCTCGGCGCGGAAGCGGTCGGCGAGGTCATTGTAACGGCGGCGTTGAATAAAATGCACAATTTGTGCGTTCACGGCTTCATTGTATTAACGAATGAGTCCTTACACAAAAAAGATTCCATAGTCGATTGGGTTTCGGCTATGGAATTTTGCTTTATATACGGAAAATACCTCATTTTTGCCCTTTTATTGCAAAGTTTGCGGCAAAGGATTGAATATTTTGTTAAAATATGTTATAATAATGATGAACTGTGTATGGACATTGTGAAGACCCTCGGAGGCTTTGTGTTTGGCGGAGTAGGGCCGTTGGGTTTTGAAAAACAGAAATGAGGATACTTTATGAAGATAAAAACGCGAGAGATGTCCTATGACGAGGTGTTGGCTCTCCCTCGCCTGAAGCATCGCAAGCCCCTAAAGCCCAGCCGTTTTTTGGCGACGGTCGTTCGTCTTGTGTCCGCTTCCACACTGCGGAAGATAAAATTTTCGTATACCACGGAGCGTATGGAGCTTGTGGGGAAGCAGCCTTGTCTTATTTTGATGAATCATTCGAGCTTTACGGATATGAAGCTTGCCTTCGGCATTTTTTATCCGCGGCGCATGGGGATCGTTACGTCGGTGGATGCGATGTCCGGCCTTCTCGGAAGGCTGATGCGGCGGCTGGGGTGCACGCCTACACACAAGTACGTGGCGGATGCCTCGCTGATCGGCGACATCAAATATATGCTGAAGGAAAACAAGACCAGCGTGCTGATGTACCCCGAGGCGGGCTATTCCTTTGACGGACGGACGACAACGCTTCCCAGGGGGCTTGGGGTTCTCATGAAGCGGCTGGGCGTTCCCGTTGTGACGGTGATCACCACGGGGGCATTTCATCGCGATCCGCTTTACAACATGCTTCAGATCCGCGATGTGAAGGTCAGCGCACACGTGAAGTGTCTGGCCACGGCAGAGGAGATCGCCGAGAAGTCGGTGGAAGAGCTGGACGCCTTGTTGGACGAGGCCTTCTCGTTTGACAATTTCGCGTGGCAGAGAGACAACAAGGTCTCGATCGACGTGCCCTTCCGTGCCGACGGATTGCACCGCATTCTCTACAAATGTCCGCACTGCGGCGAGGAGAACCGTATGGAGGGCAAGGGAATTCACTTGACCTGTCACGCCTGCGGCAAGCGTTGGGAGATGGACGAATACGGTCAGCTGGCGGCGATTGACGGCACGACCGAGTATCCGCACATTCCCGATTGGTACGATTGGCAGAGGGCATGTGTGCGCGAGGAGCTGGAAAACGGCACATACCGCTTGGACACCGACGTGGATATTCGCGTTCAGGTCAATCTTGACGGTGTTTGCGATATCGGCGGCGGTCGTCTTACGCATGACCTTGACGGCTTTCATTTGGTGGGGGCCGGCGGCAAGCTTGACTACAAGCAATCGGCCATATTCTCTCACACCCTGTATTCGGATTATTATTGGTATGAGATCGGGGACGTGATCGGTATTGGAGACAACGAATTCTCCTACTTCTGCTTCCCGAAGAAAAACGTTTCGGTTACCAAGGTGCGGCTGGCTACCGAGGAGCTTTATAAAATGAAAAAGGTCAGACGGAGGGCGGCGGTGCGGATCTGACAGGGTGAAAAAGTACAAACAAGAATAGGACAGAGAACTTGATTTTCTCTGTCCTATTTTTTGACTTTGGGTTATGAGGATCGCTTACTTCTCGGTCTTGGGAAGGCTGGCGGCGGCGACCGACTGGCCTACGCGGCGGCTCTTCTCATCGGGAAGGGCAATGTTGATCTTGCTTGCCAGCTCGGGGAACTCCTCGGCAATGGCCTTCTTGGCGAAGTCAAGGACGATGTTTCCGCCCTCGCCCGACGAAACGCGGCCGAGAAGCAGAACGTGCTTGATATCATAGAACATCGCATAGTAAGCAACGGCATATCCGAAGTAAACGCCGATGGTCTCGTAGATCTTACGGGCACCCTCGTGTCCCTCCAGCATAAGGCCCTGAACGACCTTAAGCTTCTCAGCGGGGCTGAGGTTCGGGTCAAGCTCGATGCCTGCCGCGGGAGCCAGCTTGATGACGCTGTCTTGCGAGAAATACTTAACGCCGCAGCCGTAGTCGCCCGACCACTCGTCAACCATCGCGTCCTTATTGAAGTCCACGGGAACAAAAGCAAGCTCGTTGAGCCAGCCGGTGATGTTGCCGGCGAGATCAACGTATCCGCCTGCCTCGCTGGTGCCCATTGCGATACCCAGAATGCCGGTATCGTCAAGCGACATAGCACCGGCAAGTGCGGTAACGTCGCCGTCGTTGGCCACCTCAACGGGGATCTCACAGCCCAGCTCACGTCCGAGCTCGGCGGCTACGTCGAGGTACATATTCTTAACGTGCTTATCAAACAGCTCCTCGGGAACCTTAAGGAACAGGGAAGCGACCATGATCTTGTTGTCGATGTAGACGCCGGCCGAGGATACGCCGATGCCGTCTACGCGGGGCATATGCGATGCCGCGGTCTTCATCGCGCTCAGAATTCCCTCATAGTGGTACATCGGGTCGGAGTTGGTCTTGGGGAACCAGACGACCTCCTCGGAATACACGGGCTCGCCGTCGATCACCGCGCTGACCTTACGGTCGCTTCCGCCCGCGTCAAAGCCGATGCGGCAACCGGAAAGGTGACGGCCAACGGGCTCTGCGGCCTCGTTTGCCTTGGGGGCATTTTCGAGCGCGGTCACCACGACCTCAAAGGGGCGCTCATAAACTCTTGCCATAAAGCCGCGGTCAAACTCACGAAGTCCGCCGAAATCGTAAGCGGCCTTGATCTTGGCGCCGATCACCTCGGAGCCGGCGATGATGACCTTGTAGCCACCGCGGACCCAGAGAAGCGACTTGACCACGCGCTCCACAATGTCGAAGTTCTCCTCATCGTGACCCGTGCCGTCGGCAAATACGGCCATCTCGTAGGTGGACACGTAGCCCTTGTTTCTCTCGATGCCGATCACGATCTTGTTTGCTCCCGCCTTTTTTGCGCGCTCGTCAAAATCTTTCAGCACGAGTGCCATGGGCATATAGCCGGGATCTAAGGGTGCTGTCATTTTAAGCTTCATAAATCGTCTTACCTCTCTTTATTGTTTTCAGAATGTTGAATTTCTCGTCCGCGAGAATGATGTCGGCGTCGTAGCCGGCAAGAAGTGCGCCCTTGCCCTTGGCGCCAATGGCGCGTGCGGGGTTATAGCTGGCCGCCGCCACGACCTCGGGAACACTGAGACTTGTGTGCTCGAGCACGTTGCGAACGGCAACGTTGAGCCTCAGTACCGAGCCGGCGATGGTTCCGTCCGCGAGACGGCACTCGATGCCCTTCAGGAAAATGGGCTGACCGCCAAGGTCATACTCGCCGTCGGGCATACCGCCCGCTCTTGTGCAGTCGGTGATCAGGCAAAGCTTGTCCGCCTTCTGCTTTGCGATAATGGAGAACACACCGGGATGAATGTGGAAGGTGTCGCAGATCAGCTCGACCGTAACGTCGGTTGCCAGTGCCGCGCCCACCACGCCGGGATCGCGGTGTGCCAACGCCGTCATGGCGTTAAAGAGGTGTGTGGCGTGTCCCACGCCGTCACGGACGGCGCTTACCGCCTCCTCAAAGCCCGCGCCGGTATGTCCCATGGAAATGAGAATGTCGGTCTTTTCGGATACCTCCTTGATGGCCGCGTGATCCTCGTCCATCTCGGGGGCAACGGTTACCAGACGAATGATGTCCTGATTGTCGATCAGGAACTTAGCGTTCGGCTTCTGAATATTCTCTTCCTTCTGCGCGCCCTTCTTGGAGGGGTTGATGAACGGGCCCTCCGCGTGAACACCGAGGATCTCGGCGCCGTCCCAGCTCACCGACTCCTCCTTCAGCGAGCGCACGGTGTTCAGCGCCGCGTCGATCTCGGCCTGCGAGACCGTCATGGTGGTGGGAAGAAAGGCGGTTACGCCGTTTTTGGCGATGCCGTACGCCATCTTACGGATGCCCTCGGGCTTTGCGTCGGAGGCGTCCTCGTTGAGATAGCCGTGGATATGGATGTCCACAAGGCCGGGGGCAACGTAGTTGCCGCCCGCGTCGATCACGTCCGCGCCCTCGGGAAGCGTATCCACAACGCCGACGATCTTGCCGCTCTCGCTGTCAAACGCGAGCAGCTTGCCCTCGACAAGGGCATCGGGAAGAACGATCCTGCCGTTCCTTATGTATGTCAATGCCATAAAAAAACTCCTTCCAACATATTTTTTTAATTATAATTATTATAGCAAATTCGTGATTTTTATTCTTGAACATTTTGTAAACTTTGGGTGTCACGATCGCGCGGTTTTTGGCTTGGCGGCAGAGAAGGGCTCGCAACCAAACTTGTCAAACGGTGTGAACTTTCCCGAGCTTGAGGTGTCAGAGAAACCGGTGGTTGCGCCGCTTCGGCGCCGTTTGTTTTGTTGAAAATCAAAACATTGATTGACAAACCGAGAGGGGTATGCTAAAATAAAGAAAACGTTTGATATGACTGTGTTTCCTTCTGTAAAGAAGGGGGAGACGCGAGGAGAAGCACGACGATCAAAAGAAAAAAGCCCTTGCCAATTGCCCAAAGGGGGACATGAAGCGGGGCGGCGCTTCTCGCGTATGGGTGTTGTACCGATAAAAATCTTAATATAAGGAGTTTCAAAATGGCAAAAAGTGTAAAGGATATCCTGGCTCTGATCAAGGAGCACGACATCAAAATGGTGGACTTTAAGATGGTGGACATCAACGGTCAGTACCGTCACGTAACCATCCCCGCCGAAAACTTCTCCGAGGACACCATGAAGAGCGGCATCGGCTTCGATGCCTCCAATTACGGCTACGCGGTGGTCGAGAAGAG
>CAJGDZ010000088.1 GCA_904502055.1 uncultured Clostridia bacterium
CCTTTTTGGCCTGATAAGGGCAATAACGAATACACTGACCGCAATCCACACATCGCGCGGCGTCAATCACCGCGTGGCCGTTCCGAATGCGTATTGCTTCGGTCGGGCAGTGCTTCAGGCAATGTGTACAGCCGCGGCATTTTTCAGAATTCAAAGATACCGAGTGCTGATAGGGTGTCATTTACTCTTATTCCTTTCGGGAAATCAAACAGCATCAAAGGTTTACCGTCATCGAGATCCTCGTGCCGACACCAACGGTCGACTCGATGGTCATGCTATCGGTATTTCGCTTCATATTCGGAAGCCCCATGCCTGCGCCAAAGCCCAGATTACGGATGGTTTCGGGTGCTGTGGAGAAGCCTTCTCGCATAGCAAGCTCAACATCGGCAATTCCGGGACCCTTGTCCTCAAGAACGATCTCGATCTTATCGTGATGCACGCTGACCGTGGCGACACCGCCGCCCGCGTGGATCACCATATTGATCTCGCCCTCATACATGGCGATCGCCACTCTCCGAATGATGTCGGGAGAAATGGCAAGCATCCTGAGATTTTTCTTCATCTTCACAGATGCTTCTCCGGCAGAAGTGAAATTATCGCCGTCCACCAAAAATGTATAAACAAGCGGCTCACTCATGGTTCGCGGTCTCCCCATGATCGCCGAGTCCGTTTGCGTAAAGTACACCGCACGCATCATACATTCTCATCGGCGACGCCAGCACAACAATACCGCTCTCCTTGGCAATGTCCAGCATTTCCTCGGACGGCTTTTTGTTGCGAACAAAAACGACACACCGCATATCCATCATCTCAGCGGTGCGGATCACTTGCGAGTTGACAAGACCCGTAAGAAGCACGGCCTGGTCCTTAACAAAAGCGAGCACATCACTCATCATGTCGCTTCCGCAAGCGGAACAAACCTCGCTTTCCAGTCTGTCCTCTCCACAGCATACCTCTGCGTTAAGAAGCTTGGAAATTTCGAGAATTTTCATACGTTTATCTCTTTCGGTTGATAGATTTAAAATTACTGATACTTTTCAAGAATGCCCTTTACATCCTTACCCGTGATACGGCCGTAAACGTCACCGTTTACCGTCATAACGGGAGCAAGACCGCAAGCACCGATGCAACGGGTAGCCTCAAAGCTGTACTTGCCGTCCGGAGACGTTTCGCCTGCAGAAACACCTACAAGCTCGGTTACCTTGTCAGCAAGCTCTCCTGCGCCCTTAACGTAGCAAGCGGTACCCAGGCAAACGCTGATTGCAACCTCACCGTCGGGGTTAAGCTTGAACTGTGCGTAGAAGGAAGCTACACCGTAGATCTCGGTGAGGGAAACATCAAGTCCCGCAGCGATGATCTTCTGCACTTCAATGGGAAGGTATCCGTAGATCTCCTGTGCACCCTGAAGAACGGGAAGAAGGTTGCCTTCCATGCCCTTATACTGTTCGATAACGGCAAGAAGCTTCTTTTCCTGTTCCGCAGTCCCCTTGAACGTGACTGTTGTCGTTTTCTTTTTCATGGACCTAAACCTCCTGATTGATATAATTTTAACTAAGTTGGACAAAATGTTGGGCATGCCTTGACAAGCATACCTGCACATCGTTATGCGAAGGATTCTTTTTCGCATAATAATTTATTATATTATACAATACTTTTTCTAAAAAGTCTATAGTTTTTTCAAAAAAGTTTTGCGGAAAATCAAAGATTTTGCAAGAAAAAAACGGCTTTTTGTCCAAAAAGGACAAAAAGCTCCGATTTTTACATTTTTTGCCTCCGAAACGAGAAAAGAGGTATGCCCCAGGCACACCTCTTATCGAGTCCAAAGCGAACTCAGATCTTCTCTTTGACCTTGGATGCCTTACCCACTCTGTCGCGCAGATAGTAAAGCTTCGCACGTCTGACCTTACCCGAACGGATGATGTCCACCTTCTCAACATTGGGAGAATGGATCGGGAACGTCTTTTCAACACCTACACCGTAAGAAATACGTCTTACCGTGAAGGTCTCGGAAATGCCGCCACCGTGCTTTGCGATAACGGTTCCCTCAAACATCTGGATTCTCTCACGAGTACCCTCTTTGATTTTGTTGTGCACACGAATGGTGTCACCAACGTTTACCTCAGGAATGTTCTCCTTCAGCTGCTCACTTGTAAAAGCCTTGATCATATCCATAATACGGCTCCTCCTTCTCATAGGGTGTTCATGCAGAGCGACGCAGAGGACTACCCCTTTACTCTATGATGGCATAAATGCACATAGTACGAAGATTATACCACACCTTTTGAGAAAATGCAATAGGTTTTTAAAAAGTTTTTTCACTTTTTTTGCATTTTTTTTGCAAATTACGCACCGCCTCGATCACAGCCCCCAGAATGACCTGTCCGTTCACCACAAGAATGGCCGCAAATATCAACGCCGCCCACAGATACCGAAAACGCATCTCCGAAAGCATCAAGACGCTCTGCCCCACAAGCGCCACGGTGTTGAAGATCAGTCTCGGCACGCCGAGTCGGAACTTGACCAGACGTACCGTGTGGGCACCGCGAATCACGAAAACGACAAAGTAGCTGGCGAGCGTGGCAACGGCCGCGCCCATTGCAGAATATCGAGGGATAAGCAAAAGGTTAAGACCGATGTTGATCAGCGCACCGACCGCCGCCGTCAAAAAGGAATATACGCTCTTTTTCCGAACCATATACACGCTCCCCATAAAGGTCACAAGGGCGGAAAATGTCATGGCCAGCGAAAGCGTCGGCATATATTTCCAGGATTCAAAATAACTGTCGGCCAGTAAAAGCCTCGTCACGGGAACGGAGAGCAGTGTGAGTGCCGAGGCCGCCATAAATATAAGGCCCTGGAACCCTGCAAATACGCGGCTGAAAAAGGCGGAGCGCTCCTCCTCATCCTTCTCGAGAACGGCCGAAAACTGCCACGCCTCTATGAAGACCGTGCAGAAAAGCGTTAACAGTGTCGGCGCCTTATAAGCCGCCGCATACAGGCCGTTGACCTCACTTCCCTTCATCGCGATCACCATAAAACGATCCGAAACCGAGGTGACCCACCAGAATATGGTGGTTGGGATCATCGGAATGCTGTATTTCAGCATTTCCTTCATTTTTGTTCCCTGCACCGAGCGGAGATCGACGTCATGCCACGCACCTGAGGCCAAAACCAGAAGCACCGTTACCAGTACGTCGCCGAGAATGACTGACAGCACGTAGCCGGTAATCCCCATATCGAACCCAAGCAACAGCACAAGATTGAAGGCGATCGTCAAGGCCGTTCCCACAATGCCGCCGATTGAAAAGAGCGTCATATTGCCGCTCGCACGAATATACTGCGCCACCACCGAGTGGAGGTTGGCGGCGAGCACATATAAAATCACCAACCAAACGTAGCTGTCAAGCGTTTTGTAAAGCCCCAGAAGCGGTGAAAGAAGCAGGAAAATAAGCGACATAACAAGCAGGACAAAAAGCCCCGAGGAAAACACCTTTTTCCTGTCCTCCGTCTCCTCCATCGCAAAGCGAAAAATGCCGTCAGCAATGCCCGCGCAGGCAAACGGGATCAGAAGATTGGCCGTCTGTGAGATCAGATCCGCCATACTGTATTCCTCAGGCACCAGGCACGCGGTATACAGTGGCATCATAAAGAACACAAGGAACTTTGAACCAAAGGTGCCGAGCGCGAGGATCAGCGTATTGGAGAAAAGCTTTTTATATCTTCCCATTTTGATCTTCCTTACTCAAATTTAATAACAGTTTTGTCCACGGCTTATTCCCTTATACAAGCGAAAAAGCATCAAACGCACCACCCGCCTCGGGAAGAGCCTCAAAGGAGAGCTCCTCTCCTGTCATGGGGTGACAAAAGGACAAGCGACAGGCAAACAAGGCAAGGCCGCCCGCGTGAGCGTGACCGCCGTATTTTCGGTCGCCGACAAGCGGCAACCTCCTCGAGGCGAATTGTACGCGGATCTGATGCGTCCTTCCCGTATGAAGATATACCCGAACAAGAGATATCCGATTTCCACTTGCATCCCTGTCCGTTGCGAGCGTTTCATAGGAAAGCTCCGCGCGCTTTACGCCGCGGCGCTCCTTGTCCACCACAAAGGTCTTGTTGCGCGTGGCATCGTGAAAAAGAAGGTCGACAAGCGTGTCACACGAGCTCAGAGGCTCTCCCTCCAGCACCGCAAGATACTCCTTACGAAACGCCTCGTGTGACTGCACAAGGCGAGACATAGCGGCCGCCGCCTTTTCGGTTTTGGCAAACACCATAACCCCTGCCGTTTCACGGTCCAGACGGTGAACAGGATACACATCGCCAAGAAGCGTAAGCATATTCTCCGTCCCCTTGGCATCTCCCTGAGAAAGAAGACCGGCCGGCTTTACACAAACAATCAGATGCTTATCCTCAAACAAGACCTTCACGGCATTCTCTCCCTTCTCCTTTTATCGGAACATTTTTATTATAACAGTTTTTTCTTTTTTTGTAAAGCGCAATTGGACTTTTTTTACAAAACCTCTTGACTTTTTCGGGGATAGGTATATACTTGTTTCGTTAACTTTATTTATTTAAGAGGTATTATGTTAAAGCTTGTTCGATGGATCAAGTCCAACTTTGTTCTCTTTATTGCCTTTTGTCTTGCGCTGATCACCTCCTTTATCGTTCCGCCCGACAGCGAATACGTCGGCTATTTTGACTTCAAGACGCTGGCCTGTCTCTTTTGTACGCTGGCGGTCATCTGCGCCTTGAAAAACATTCGCTTTTTCACGGTTTTGGCCCGTGCCATCGTGCACGCCACGGGAAATCTCCGAAGTGCGGTGCTGGCGTTGGTCTTTATCACCTTCTTCGGCTCGATGCTGATTGCCAACGATATGGCGCTGATCACCTTCCTGCCCCTCGGCTATTACGTGCTCTCGTCAACCGGCAAAAAGGATCGCATGGCTTTCGTTTTCGTTATGCAGAACATTGCGGCCAACCTTGGAGGTATGCTGACTCCCTTTGGAAATCCGCAAAACCTTTATCTGTACTCGCATTTTGAAATCCCGACAGTCGAGTTCGTCACCATTATGCTACCGCCCTTCCTTGCCGCAACGGTGCTGATCGTGATCTGTTGTTTGTTTGTAAAGCCCGAGCGCATCGATCTTTCGGAAAACGAGGAGTCACGGCTTCCCCCGATCCGAACCGTGCTGTATCTTATCCTGTTCGCCGTTTCGATCTCCGTTGTTTTCCACGCCGTCCCCTATCTGCTGGGTACCGCCATCGTCCTGGTCTCACTTCTTGTGCTTGACCGAAAGGCGCTTCTCCGCGTGGACTACGGTCTGCTTCTGACCTTCACCTGCTTCTTTATTTTCGCAGGAAATCTGGCGCGCGTGGAGCTGGTACACACGCTTTTGAGTACCCTGCTTGAAAAAAGCACGCTTTTGATTTCGATTCTGTCCTGTCAGGTCATCAGCAACGTTCCGTCCGCCATTCTGCTTTCGCAATTCACCGCCGACTACCCGTCGCTTTTGCTAGGCGTCAACATCGGTGGTACGGGTACGCTGATCGCTTCACTGGCAAGCTTGATCACCTTCCGCGAATACTCCTTCCGCGAGCCGTATAAGATCGGGCATTATCTCAAGGTTTTCACCCTGTTAAACCTTTTATTCCTCATCACTCTTACCGTAGTAGCTCTTGTTTTTTGAATACAAAAACGGCATTGGATTTTCCAATGCCGTTTTTCTTATATTCAGACGCTGTGAACGCCGAGCGCTGCGTCGGCATTCTCGCCGTCAAGTCCGTACTTCTTTGCCTTGCGGTACTCAAAGAACTTGAGTGCCACCTGCTCAAAGAGCGCATAGGAGAGAACGTCCTCGTCCTGTTCGATAAGACCCTGCGGGATCTTGGCACGAAGCTCCTCAAGCTCGGGCTTGAGAGCATCTGCGGGACGCGAGGTGATGCGAGGCTCGTCGCCGATAATTTTCTTGACAAACTCGGGATCGATCTCAACGGGAGTCTTACCGTACTCACCCTTGACAATGCCCTTGAACTCCTTGGTCGCCATCTTATATCTCTCGCCGAGAATGACGTTGTAAACCGCCTGAGTACCGACGATCTGCGAGGACGGCGTGACCAGAGGAGGATATCCAACGTCTGCACGGACGCGCGGCACTTCCTCAAGCACCTCGGTCAGCTTATCCTCCTTGCCCGCCTGCTTAAGCTGAGACATAAGGTTGGAAAGCATTCCGCCGGGCACCTGGTACAGAAGCGCATTGACGTCGACCTTGAGTGCCTTGGGGTTAAGAAGTCCCTCGGAGAGATACTTCTCGCGCAGAGGCGTGAAATACTTGGTGATCTCGTCCAGCTTGGAGAGGTCAATGCCCGTATCGTAGGGCGTGCCGGCAAGCGTTGCCACCATGGTCTCTGTGGGGGGCTGAGAGGTACCGAGAGCCATCGGCGAGATGGCCGTATCCACGATATCCACACCAGCCTCGATAGCCTTGAGAAGCGTCATCGAAGCCAGACCCGCGGTGTAGTGTGTGTGAAGCTGAAGCGGGATCTTTACGGTCTCCTTGAGTGCCTTAACGAGCTCATACGCATCGTAGGGCTTAAGAAGGCCCGCCATATCCTTGATACAAATGGAGTCAGCCCCCATTTCCTCAAGCTCCTTGGCGTACTTGGCATAATAATCGAGCGTATAAACCTCACCCGTGGTATAGCTGAATGCCGCCTGGACGTGACCGCCCTCCTTCTTGGTGGCATTGATCGCAGTCTTGAGGTTTCTGGTATCGTTGAGTGCATCAAAGATACGGAGAATATCAATACCGTTGGCAATGGACTTCTGAACGAAATACTCAACCACGTCATCCGAATAGTGACGGTAGCCGAGAATGTTCTGTCCGCGGAACAGCATCTGGAGCTTGGTGTTCGTCACCTTGTCGCGGAACTTACGAAGTCTCTCCCACGGATCCTCATTGAGGAAACGCATACAGGAGTCAAAGGTAGCTCCGCCCCACGCCTCAAGCGAATGATAACCGATGCCGTCCAGTTTCTCAA
>CAJGDZ010000089.1 GCA_904502055.1 uncultured Clostridia bacterium
CAAAATCTTTGTGGAAACATTCGATAAAGGCAGGGACAAGAGCAAGCCTTCCCCTTTGGGGAAGGGGGACCGCGTGTAGCGGTGGATGAGGTTTGCAAATAAACAAATTTTGCAAGTCAAAACCTTGTCGCAACAGACCGAGAAACTTCAATTTATCGTATCAAAATCCAAAAAATATCTTTGTTTTCCCTCTTTACTTTTGGAAAAGGTTGTGGTATAATTTAGGATGGATTATTTTGCGGAAGGAGGATTTTTCAATGCTCCCAAAAACCGTTATCACACATGCTCCGGACGAAACGGAGGCGGTCGGCAAAAGCTTGGCGGCGGCCATGACCGACGACGGTACCCTGCCCCCCTTTGTCGCGTTTTACGGAGACCTCGGCGTGGGAAAGACCGCGTTTATCCGCGGCTTTGTGTCGGTAATCTCTCCGAGCTCGGCGGTGCGCTCGCCCACCTTTGCTCTCGTCAATGAATATCGTGGCGGGAAGCGCCCGATCTTTCACTTTGATATGTACCGCATTGAGGACGAGGACGACCTCTATTCCATCGGCTTTGACGACTATCCCGATCACGGCATCTGCCTTGTCGAATGGAGCGAGAAGATCCCCTTTGCCCTGCCCGATGACTACATCCGCGTTTTGATCGAGAAAACGCCGTCGGACGAAAACGAACGAATCATTACGATAGAAAGAGCCAAAAGATTATGCTGATACTCGCACTTGACAGCACGGCAATTGCCGCCTCGGTCGCGCTTTGCGACGGCGAAAAATTGCTGGCCAATTATACGATCAACCTCGGCAACACCCACAGTGAAACGCTATTGCCTATGGTGGAGGCCGTGATGAAGGCCGCGCACATACGTGTGGCCGACATCGATCTTTTTGCCGTCTCGGAAGGCCCCGGCTCGTTTACCGGCGTGCGCATCGGTGCCGCTACGGCAAAGGGGCTCGCCTTTGGCAAGTACAAGCCCTGCATCGGCGTTTCCACGCTGGAGGCACTCGCCTACAACCTCATCGGCTTTGAGGGCATCGCCTGCCCCGTGATGAACGCGCGCCGCTCGCAGGTCTACACCGCGCTCTTTGAGGTGAGCGGCGGCAAAACGCTTACGCGCCTTGCGCCCGACCGCGCCATTTCCATCGCGGAGCTGGAGGACGAGCTTTTGACCCAAAACGCGCCCATCTATCTCTCGGGCGACGGCTACGACATCACGCGCGAGGGCTTCACGCGTCTTGCCGTAAAGGACACCCCCGCCATCCTCATTCCCCAAAACGCCTACTCGGTCGCTATGTGCGCGCTAAAGAAGTACAACGAGGGCGTGCGAACCACCGACGTCGAGCTTGCCCCCGTCTACCTCCGCCTTTCGCAGGCCGAGCGCGAACGCGCAGAAAAGCAAAAATCACTTGAAATCTAATTTTTATACATAAAAAGAGGAAATATTATGGAAAACAAAAACATTCTGATCGGCTCGGATCACGCCGGCTACGAGCTTAAGCTCAAGGTCATTGAGCACTTAAAGGAGCTTGGCTACACGCCCATCGACGTTGGAAACGACTCGCTGGAGAGCTGCGACTACCCCATTTTCGCCAATCGCCTTTGCGAGGGCATCAAGGAGGGCAAAGCGCCCCTTGGCATTCTCGTTTGCGGCACGGGCATCGGTATGTCGCTGGTTGCCAACAAGCACAGGGGCATTCGCGCCGCCTGCTGCTCGGATACCTTCAGCGCTCGCCTCACCCGTGAGCACAACGACGCCAACGTGCTTTGCTTTGGCTCGCGCGTAGTGGGTATGGGCCTCGCCTTCGACCTTGTGGACAACTTCCTTTCGGCCGAATACCAGGGTGGCAAGCACGCAAAGCGCGTAGACATGATTACCGCCGTCGAAAACGGCAATATCCTTAAGTAATTCCCAAAAATTCAAAGGAAAGGAAGTGAACGAAACGGAAACCCTTGCTCAAAAGCTGGCCGAAGCCATCCGAGGCATATTCGGAAGACCCAAGAAAAGCCACCATACCACGGCCATTATCGTGGCGGGCGGCAGCTCCAGCCGTATGGGAGACGGTATCTCCAAGCAGATGCTGAAGCTCCACGGCGTTCCCGTGATCGTTCATACGCTCCTGGCCTTTGAGAGGGCGAGTAGCGTGGACGATATCCTCGTGGCCGCCAAAAAAGAAGAGCTCCCCCTTTACGAGGAGTTCGCCAAAGCCTATTCCATTACCAAATTCAGAAAAGCGGTGCTCGGCGGCGAGACCAGACAGGCCTCGGTCAAAAACGCCTTTGCCGCCATCGCGGAGAAGACCGACTTTGTCTCCATTCACGACGGCGCTCGGTGTCTGATCACCCCCGCAGAGATCGACCGCGTAAACGCGGCGGCCTACGCATCGGGGGCGGCGGCCGCCGCCATCCGCGCCGAGGAGACGGTAAAAAGCGAAAGGAGCGGCCTTATCGAAAGCACGCTTGACCGCGACCACATCTGGCTGGCACGGACGCCGCAGGCGTTCGGCGTCAACGTCTACCGCACCGCCCTCGCCATAGCCGAGCGGGACAATGTCTCGGTTACCGACGATTGCGCCCTGGTGGAGCACATCGACTACCGCATTCGTCTGGTGGAATGCTCCAAGCAAAACATCAAGATCACCACGGCAGAGGACACGCTTTTGGCCACCGCGATCCTTGCTATGAGAAGCACGGAGGAGGACGTATGAGGATCGGACACGGATACGACGTTCACCGCTTTGCGGAAGGACGCCACCTCATTCTCGGCGGCGTAGATATTCCCTTTGACCTGGGACTTCTCGGCCACTCGGATGCCGACGTACTGACGCACGCCGTTATGGACGCCCTTTTGGGCGCGGCGGCGCTCGGCGACATCGGAAAGCACTTTCCCGACACCGACGAGACTTACGCCGGCGCGAACAGCCTGCGCCTGGCCACGGGCGTGGCGGAGCTTCTCGCGAAGCTTGGCTACCGCATCGTCAACATCGATGCCACCGTGATCGCACAGGCTCCAAAGCTTGCGCCCCACATCGACACGATGCGCCAAAACCTCGCGGCGGCGCTCGGCATCGCCAAGGGTGACGTCAGCGTCAAGGCTACAACCGAGGAGGGGCTCGGCTTCACGGGCGAAAAGCTCGGCATTGCCGCGCACGCCGTCTGCCTCATTGAGCAAAAGCACTCACCCCTTACCCGATTATAAAAAGCACAGAAAGGACGGCTGCAAACCGCTCACATCCGAAGTTTTTATGTCCCGTCCGCCATTTCTGCGCGCATCTTAGTATCAGAATATGACACGAACCCCAATCTGACACCCAAAAAGAATTCACTTCGACAAAAAAACAATCGGAAGCCCGCTTCCAAGGAAAGGATTTTTTATGACGTATATTGCTCCCTCTCTGCTTGCCGCCAATTTTGCCAACCTCACTGAGGATCTTCGTAAGATCGAGGAGGCAGGCGCCAACTATCTTCACCTTGATATTATGGACGGCGTATTTGTACCCAACCTCAGCTTCGGTCCCTGCCTGATCGAAAGCATCCGTCCGGTCAGCAAGCTCTACTTCGACGTGCATCTGATGATCGTAGAGCCCATCCGTTACATAGACAACTTCATCGCCGCCGGCGCGGACAGCATCACCATTCACTATGAGAGCTGCAAGAACTGCCGAGACGTGCTTCAATACATACGCGATAAGGAGGTCCGCACGGGCCTTGCCATTTCGCCCGACACCCCCTGGGACGTGATCGTTCCGCTTCTTGACCTTGTGGACATGGTTCTGGTTATGACCGTTCACCCCGGCTTTGGCGGACAGAGCCTCATTTACGGCTCGTTGGACAAGGTACGCGAGATCCGAAAGTACATCGACGCGCACGCTCTGAACATCAACATTGAGGTTGACGGCGGCATCAGCGAAAAGAACATTGGTCTTGCCACCTCCTCGGGTGCCAACGTCATCGTTGCAGGCTCTGCCATCTTCAAGGCACCCAGACCCCGCCAGGCTATCGCCCTTATGCGCGAGGCCGCTGAGCAGAATCCTTACGTGGGCTGATCCAAATCACATAAAAAAGGACAGAGAAAACCTCTGTCCTTTTTTCTATAAAATTTTGTCAAATTGAAGTTTTGCGGTGTGTTTTGTCTGTAAAGGAGAACGGTCGCTTTTGAAAAAGCTCCGCAAAACTTTCCCCTACAGGCAAAACGGCTACGCTTGGTACGGAGCCTGAACGGTAACGCGAAAACAACGTGTGTTTCGATGTCCGAGTCATTTTGAGACCTTCTCACGCGTGAGAAGGTCTCAGGCGCGCGAGGTCTGCAAGCCGAAAAGAGAGCAAACTCTCTTTGTCGGATTGCCGACCTTGCGCTGACGGGAAGTTGGCAGAGACCCATGCTGCAAAAGTTTTCGCCCAGCCTTTTTCAAAAGGCTGGCCGCCGGAGGCACGTATTCCTCCCCGACAAATCAAAATTTATCCGTATCGATCAAAGCTCCTCAACCTGCCGTACACTTTCCAACTCCATAATTTCACCAAGGATCTGCTCGTGCTTGAATTTCTTTGGAAATTTCAGCGTCAGAATGGCGTTGATGCTGTCGTATTCGGTATTTTTGCTGATCTCGGAGTCCAAAACCTCGATGCCGCGCTCGCGGAGCACATCAAAGATGCGATACAGCTCGCGTTTGTCGGTGAAATCCACGTACACGTTCATCACACGCGCGCTCGCCACCAGAAAATACTCCATCTTGGAAAACACCATCTCGGTAAACAACACAAGGAAGGTGGCAAACGCCGCCTCAAGATAGCACCCTGCCCCCGCGGCAATGCCCACAATGGCGGCGGTCCACAATCCCGCCGCGGTGGTCAGCCCCTTGACCTGTCGGCGGCGCGTAACAATGATGGCGCCCGCACCGATAAAGCCCATGCCGGCAATGACCTGCGCCGAAAGACGGAGCGGATCGGCCGAAAAATGCTCGGGCGAAAGTGCCCGCAGGGACAAAAGGAATTCTCCGATCATCGGAGTCATCGCCGAGCCCACACACACCAGAATATGCGTGCGGAAGCCGGCCGCGCGGCGCTTGTGCTCGCGCTCCATACCAATGATGCCACCGCAAATGACGGCCAAGGCAAAGCGAACCGCAATGCTTACGGTATTGAATTCAGTAAGAAGGGCAAAAAAATCACGCATCTCCCTACCCCCTTACAGCTCTTCCACGCCGCGCACACCGTCCGACGAGGCGATCTCCGCCATAACGACCGCGTGCGGAAGCGAACGGGGAAGACGAACCGAAAGAATGGCCCCCGTGGAAATGCCCTCGGACGCACGATTCTTGGTGATCTCCACGTCATAGATCTTTACGTTCAGCTTTTTGAGATTGTCGATGACCCGCCCCAGCGTCTCACTGTCGGCATACTCCACGTAAAGATTCATATTGCGCGCCGAGGCGATCAAGCGCGCCTCGAGGCGTGAGAAAACGGTAATAGCCAACAACACAAAGACAAAGGCAAAAAGCGCGCCAATGTAAAAGCCCGCTCCAATGGCAAGTCCGATGCTGGCGGATGCCCAAAGCCCTGCCGCCGTGGTCAAACCCTTGATCTGGTGCCGACCGGTCACAAGGATGGTACCCGCACCGAGAAAACCGATGCCGCTGACCACCTGCGCGCCGAGACGCGCAAGATCGGTGGTATAGCCCTCCAGCCAGAGGTGCTGGCTGATCAGCATGGTCATCGCCGCCCCCAGGCAGACCAGCATATGCGTGCGGAAGCCCGCCGGACGGCGCTTGCGGCCGCGCTCAATGCCGATCAGTCCGCCAAAGATCACCGCGAGTGCCAGACGAAAAAGCACCGAGGCGGTGTTATATTCCGTTATCAAGGAAAAAAAGTCCTTCATAGTCCCCCCAAATCAATGAGGCTGTTGCAAAAAGCAACAGCCCTTGTTTTCGTTTTTGATTATGCCAGCGCGCGCTCCAGCCATACCATGCCGATGGAAAACGCGTCGTACAGTCCGCTCTTGTCTCCCTGCTTGATGATCTTGGTGGGATCCTTCGAGTCGATCACCTGAATGAGAATCTTGTCGGGCACACTGTTGTTATCCACCGTCTTGTACGACATGATTTCAAGGATCAGAATGCACTTATCTGCCTCCATATCGCCGTAGCAAATGGTATTTCCTTCACGGACGAGCGGCTTTCCCTTGTATTCCAGGTACTGTCCGCTGACTTTTTTTCTCGTATCTGCCATACTATATCACTCCTTTGGTTATTATCTTCCATAATGTATTATAGCACAATGCGGTGCAAAAGTCAACACCCTCTTTTCTGTCCAAAAAATTATTAAAAAAATATTTTAAAAACCTATTGACAACGGCAAAAAAACAGTGTATAATCAATGTGTACCAAAAAAGTATACAATGAGGTCAAATCATGAGAATCACACAGGAAGCCGATTACGCGATCCGCATCGCCTGCCTTTTGGCGGAGCGGGACCAAACGCTGGACGCCAATACCATTGCCGAGGCGTGCTGCATTACGCAGCGATTTGCGCTGAAGATCCTCAGAAAAATGGTACTTGGGGATCTGGTTTGCTCCTTCAAGGGTGCAAACGGCGGCTATCGCCTGGGGCGCGACCCGAAGGACATCACACTGAAGGACATCATCGAGCTGATCGACGGTGAGATCACCATCTCCCGGTGCCTTTCCGAGGATCACGTTTGCTCCAAGACCGGCGAGAACAAGGGCGCGTGCTTCGTGCACCGTGTATTTAACGTAATCAACCGTGACGTTGTGAAAAAGCTGGAGAAGGTAACGCTTGCCGCTCTGGTCGATCCCGACGTTTCGGTGGAGGATATCACAAAAAATTTTTAATTCATATTTTTTAGGAGGATTTTAGTTATGAAAAAGTGGAAATGTGCCGTTTGCGGACAGATCGTAGAGTCCGAAACCAG
>CAJGDZ010000090.1 GCA_904502055.1 uncultured Clostridia bacterium
GAGGGCAATATGATGAGCGTAGCGGCAGGTATCGCCACCACGGGCAAGCCCGTCTTCGCATCCTCCTTCGCTATGTTCGCGGCAGGACGTGCCTTTGAGCAGGTTCGTAACTCGATCGGTTACCCTCACCTGAACGTCAAGATCGGTGCTACGCATGCCGGCATCACGGTCGGTGAGGACGGTGCAACCCACCAGTGCCTTGAGGACTTTGCGCTGATGCGCTCCATCCCCGGCATGACGGTCATCAACCCCGCAGACGACGTGGAGGCCGCCGCCGCTATCAAGGCCGCACTTGAGATGAACGGACCCGTGTATATGCGCTTCGGCCGTTACGCCGTTCCGGTGCTCAACGACAACGCCGACTACAAGTTTGAGATCGGCAAGGGCATTCAGATGCGCGACGGAAGCGACGTTACCATCGTAGCAACCGGCGTTATGGTTTATATGGCTCTTGAGGCAGCAGAGACGCTGGCCGCTGAGGGCATTTCCGCTCGTGTGATCAACATTCACACCATCAAGCCTCTGGACGGCGAGATCCTGGCAAAGGCCGCTCGCGAGACCGGCGCTATCGTTACGGCTGAGGAGCATAACATTCTCGGCGGTCTGGGCTCGGCTGTGGCTGAGTCGGTCGCAGAATCCTGCCCCGTTCCGGTTCTCCGCGTAGGTACGGAGGACAAATACGGTCACTCGGGCAAGGTTCCGCCCCTGCTTGAGATGTACGGCCTTACCCCTGCCAACATCGCCGAGAAGGCAAGAAAGGCTATCGCGCTTAAGAAATAAGTCAAATGAAAAAGATACTGCTTATCCTTCTGGTGTTGCTTCTCGTTTTGACGGGCTGTGATACGCAGCCACCCATCGAAACGCCCGAAGAAACAACACCGCCCGTCGAAACGCCTTCCTGCACGGAAGATCCCGTTCCCGCAGAACATCTTCGCGTCCTTCTTTTGGACAACAATAAGGACGGCGTGAACGATTATAAGATCGTTGTCGACCTTAAGGCGGCTAAAAGCACCGACAAGGTTCCCTTTCGTCTGCCCGATGCGGACGATCCGCAGGAGGATAGCTTCCGCACCGTCAGTATGTACCGTCTTAGCGACGAGGGGGAGACTCTCGTCTGGTACACCAACCTCTGTATGGGCTCCGCGCCGCGCGGCGGCGTGGCTCTCAAGGACGGGATGGTGTTTGGCTACACCTTTGACGTGTACGGGTACGGTGAGGGGCGCAAGGTCTCCATCGCGCGCTACGATTACGTGGGCAACCCAAACGGAATTGGCTTTAAGCCCCACGCCGCCCCCGGCTCGTTCATTACGAACGAGATCTCGGACGAGATGTGGGAGGATCATTTCGGGGAACGCCATTCCTACGAGCTCCGTAACGCCGTAAGCGTTCTGGACGAAATGCTGGACGGCGCCGAGATCCTTCTCGACGTCACGGGCACAAGCCCCATCTACAGCACCGATGACCACCGCTTTACCAAGCAGTATTCCTTCCGCTTTGACTATCGGGATCTTGAGGCAAGCCTTGCCGAAGGAATCCAGGACAGCTATATCGTAAACTGAAGATCAGCAAGGGAGAGTTTTACTCTCCCTTGCTTTGAAATGGGGAGATGCCGTGAAGTTTTTTAAAAACAAATTTTTGGGAATCGCTACGCTTGTCGTCCTATTCCTGGTCATCTTTTACAGTGTGATCGCCGCGCTTGGGCAGACACTTGTCTTTGGCAATCTGCTCGGCGTTGTTGCCACGCCCTTTCGCTACGGCTTCCGCGCGCTCGGAAACGCCTTCGGCGGCTTTGCCGACTACGTCACCGAGTTCCGCTCGATGAAGGAGGAGAACGAGGAGCTGGCTGAGCGTGTGCGCGAGCTTGAGCAAAAGGTGGCACATATGCAGGTGCTTGAGGGCGAAAACAAGTGGCTTCGCGGCTATCTGGGCGTAAAGGAAAATCTGGTCGAATTTGAAAGCGTGGACGCCTCGGTGATCGGACGCGAGGCAAACAGCTATATGACGCTGTATACCCTCAATAAGGGCTCCCTGCACGGCATCGAGGTCGATATGACTGTGGTGACCGAAAACGGCATCGTGGGACGCGTGGAATCGGTGGGCGTCAACTTCTGTCAGGTCTCAGCCATTACCGAAAACGCCTCCTCGGTCGGCGCTGTCTGCGCCCGCAGCGGCGCGCGCGGCATCGTGGAGGGCTCTCTGGGACTCCGCGAGCACGGAAAATGCGCAATGAATTACATCGACGAGTTTGCCGACGTGCAGATCGGCGACGTTATTCTGTCAAGCGGCGGCGGCATCTACCCCCACGGCTTTGTGATCGGAACCGTGACGGAGATCACTCATGACCCAAACAGCCGATCGCTCTCCGCCATCCTCGAGCCAGCCGTGGATCCGAACACCACCACCCGTGTAATGATCCTTAAAAAAGCAACCGCCAATACCGAAACCACTGACTAAACCGATCACAGGAAATTAAAATCATGACAAAAGCACAAAAAAAGGAGACGCTTCGCGCGATCGTGGAGCTTCTCAAGGAGCGCTACCCTGCGGCAGAATGCGCGCTGGAATACGGCGGTGAGCCGTGGCGACTGCTGGTGATGGGGCGCCTGTCGGCACAATGCACCGACGCGCGCGTCAACATCGTCTGCCGAGAGCTTTTTGCGCGCTTCCCAAGCCCCCGTGCGCTTGCGGATGCGCCGCTGAATGAAATTGAAAATATCGTCCGCCCCTGCGGACTTTACCGTACCAAAGCACAAAACCTGAAGGACGCCTGCCGAATGTTGGTCGAGGACTGTGGCGGCGAGCTTCCGTCCGATATGGACGCTCTGCTTGCCTTCCCCGGCGTTGGACGCAAGATCGCCAACCTTTTGCGCGGCGACATCTTCGGTCTGCCTGCCATCGTGGCAGACACCCATTGCATCCGTATCTGCGGCCGCTTCGGAATGTACCCCGAGGCGCTGAAGGACCCGACTAAGGTCGAAGGCATCCTCACAGAGCTTGTCGAGCCGAGCGAGCAAAGCGATTTTTGCCACCGTATCGTCCTGTTTGGACGTGACGTCTGCACCGCGCGCTCGCCACGTTGCAACGACTGCCCTCTCTCGCACCTGTGCAAAAAAGGTCAAAAGCAATAAACCCAAAGCATTTGCCTCCTGCAAATGCTTTTTCTATAAATTGAAGTTTGTCGGTCTGGCTACGCTTGAACGAAGGTGGCGTGCAAACTAAGCCTCCCTCCGAGAGGGAGGGGGACCGCTGGTGGCGGTGGAAGGAGCCTGCGCGACTTCATTGTGCTTGCAGACTCTATTTTCGCGCGGGCTCCCTCAGTCGCCTACTCGGCGCCAGCTCCCTCCCGGAGGGAGCCTTTCATCCGATAACGTTCGTGCAAGCATAGCCCTTCAAACACACCGACAAATCAAAATTTGAAACATAAAATTCCATAAATTGTTTTAGATTGTACATAAAAAGATAAAACTATTCTGGTATACTGTATAAGATAAAATGGGTTAGGAGAAAAAAAGTGCTTACCTTAAAGAACATTGTAAAGACGTATGCCGCAGGCGGCGAGACGGTTCTCGCGCTTGACGGCATCAGCATGGACTTCCGCCGAAACGAATTTGTTTCCATTCTCGGCCCTTCGGGCTGCGGAAAGACCACGCTTTTGAACATCATCGGCGGTCTGGACCGCTACGACAGCGGCGATCTTGTGATTGACGGCAGATCCACCAAGGACTTTCGCGACGGTGACTGGGACACCTACCGAAACCACTCGATCGGCTTTGTGTTCCAGAGCTACAACCTCATTCCGCACCAAAGCGTCTTAGCAAACGTGGAGCTGGCACTCACACTTTCAGGTGTCTCCAAGAAGGAGCGCCGAGAGAGAGCCAGAAAGGCACTGGAGCGCGTCGGTCTTGGCGATCAGCTTCGCAAGAAGCCCAGCCAGATGTCAGGCGGACAGATGCAAAGAGTGGCCATTGCGCGCGCCCTGGTCAACGAGCCCGAGATCCTGCTTGCCGATGAGCCGACGGGTGCCCTTGACACCGCCACCAGCGTGCAGATCATGGATATTCTAAAGGAGATCGCCAAGGACCGCCTGGTCATTATGGTCACCCATAACCCCGACCTTGCCGAGACCTACTCCACGCGCATCGTTCGCATGCTGGACGGCAAAATTCAGGGCGACAGCGCTCCCTATCAGGCAGAAAACGAAGGAAAAACCGAGCCGGGCAAAAAGCAAAAGCGAGCCCGCCGCCCCTCGATGTCCTTCTTCACCGCCCTCTCGCTTTCCTTCAAAAACCTTTTGACCAAAAAGGGACGCACCTTTATGACCGCCTTTGCGGGAAGCATTGGCATTATTGGCATTGCGCTGATTTTGTCGCTCTCCAACGGCATTCAGAACTACATTGACCGCGTACAGGAGGATACCCTTTCCACCTATCCCATCTCACTCCAGGCGAGCGAGGTGGATATGTCAGGGCTTCTCACCACGCTGACCAACAGCGGAAGCGGCACCTCACACGAAAAGGACGCCGTGTACTCCAGCCCCGCGCTCTACGAGATGATGAACGCCATGCTCACCGCTGACACGCGCGAGAACAACCTCTCCGCCTTCAAGCTTTGGCTGGAGCAAAACGAAGAGGAGCTCGAAGACCTTGTCAGCGCCATCGAATACTCCTATGACGTCGGCATCGAGACCTTCGCCAAGGACAAAAACGGCGATTATCTCTCCACCGACGTGATGTCGCTTTTTGACGAGCTTTACGCCTCAGCCGGCTTCTCGGGCGCCCCCGCAATGATGACCACGATGCCCCTGACGGTATGGGATGAGCTTTTGCCCTCCAAGGACGGCGAGGGCGTCCACGAGCTGATCAACTCCCAGTACGACCTTATTTACGGTAAAATGCCCGAACGCTTTGACGAGATCGTCATCATCGTCAACCAGAACAACGAGGTCACCGACCTGACGCTCTTTACGCTCGGACTCAAGGACCGCGATGACATGGGCAAGATCATGTCCGCGGCGGTGCTGGGCGAGCCCATTGAGGCAGTGGCCGAGCGCTTCCCCTATGAGGAGCTTTGCGCACGCACCTTAAAGCTCATCCTCCCCACCGATTACTTCAAGAAAAACGCCGAGAGCGGCCTGTTTGAGGACATTCGCGGCGACCAAAAGACCATGAACATTGTGGCTTCGGGCGGCGTGGACCTTAAGGTGGTCGGCATTCTCCGCCCCTCTGAGGACGCCACCAGCGCCACACTGACCGGCTCGATCGGCTACACAAAGGCGCTCACCGAATATATCATTGACGGCATCGCAAACAGCGACGTCATAAAGGCGCAAAAAGCACCTGAAAACGAGAATTTTGACGTGCTCTCCGGCCTCCCCTTCACGCTGACGGGCGAGCTGGATCTCCCCGAGAACGAAAAGCCTGCCGCCTTCCTGGAATACGTTAAAAACGCCGACAACGCCACCAAATCCGCGCTTTACGAGGCCATTCTCTCCTCGCCGCCCGCCGATTATCTGAAAAACGCGGTGGATGGCTACATGGCGCAGTTCCCCACGCGCGAGGCACAGGAAGCGCTTGTGGCGGAAAACTTTGCCGGCGTTGACAGTGAGCTTCTTGCCTCCTACCTTGAGGCTATGAGCGACGAGGAGCTCCGTGAGGCGCTGCGAAGCAGCATTCAGAGCCTTGTGGAGACCGAATACGCCGACAAGATCCGTGCTCAGCTCTCCGAGATCGTCGAAACCCCGACCGAGGAGGAGCTTGCCGCGCTGAAGGGTCAGGTTCTCGCCTCCCTCCCCGACAAAATGACGCAGGTCGGCTTTATCGCCAAGACCTACAGCGAGCGCACCGCTCTCCCGATGGAGACCGTGGCCGCTTATCTGATGTCGCTCAAGGATGCGGAGTTTGCCGCCATCCTTGAGGAGTTGGTAACCGAGCAGGCAATGGACAGCTACCGCCGCTACATTCTCCCCACCATCACCGAGGAGCAGCGCAACGGAAAGCTGGCCGCGGCACTGGAGACCTATTGCGCCTCGCTTGACGACGCGGCACTCCGCGTGCTTTACGACGGCTATATGCCCTCCACCGTGTCCTCCTCGACCCTTGCGGAAAACCTTAAGCTGTTTGGCGACGCGGATCTCGCCTCGCCCGCAACCATCAACATCTACCCCATAGACTTCCACTCCAAGGAACTGTTTGCCGACAAGATCACCGCGTACAACGAGACGGTAAGCGAGGAGGATGCCATCACCTACACCGACTACGTCGGCATTATGATGTCCTCGGTATCGATCATCATTGACGTCATTTCCTACGTCCTGATCGCCTTCGTGGCCATCTCTCTGGTGGTATCCTCGATCATGATCGGTATCATCACCTATATCTCGGTGCTTGAGCGCACCAAGGAGATCGGTATTCTCCGTGCCATCGGTGCCTCCAAGCGCGACATTTCGCGCGTCTTTAACGCCGAGACCTTCATCGTCGGCCTTGCCGCAGGCATCATCGGTATCGGAAGCACACTTCTGCTCTGCCTGCCCGTCAACGCCATCATACGGCACCTTTCGGGCATTCAGAACATCGGAGCCGAGCTTCCCCCCGTCGGTGGTATCGTGCTTGTGCTGATCAGCATCCTTCTTACTACCATCGCAGGTCTTATCCCCTCGCGCGTGGCCGCCAAGAAGGACCCCGTCATCTCTCTTCGTAGTGAATAACCCCTAAACACCAAAAGCCGAGGCACTTGCCTCGGCTTTTTTCTATAAATTGAAGTTTGTCGGTCTGGCTACGCTTGAACGAAGGTGGCGTGCAAACCAAGCCTCCCTCCGAGAGGGAGGGGGACCGCCTGTGGCGGTGGAAGGAGCCTGCGCGACTTCATTGTGCTTGCAGACTCTATTTTCGCGCGGGCTCCC
>CAJGDZ010000091.1 GCA_904502055.1 uncultured Clostridia bacterium
GTGAGCAGGAGCTTCGCGGCATGACGGACGTTCTTCGCGACAAGCTTGTGCTTTCGAGCGATATTGATGCGATTTTGCCCGAGGCGTTTGCGACGGTGCGTGAGGCGGATGCCCGCGTGCTTGGCAAGCGACCCTTTGAGGTACAGCTGATCGGCGGTATCCTTTTGCATCAGGGGCGCATTGCCGAGATGAAAACGGGTGAGGGTAAAACGCTGGTTGCGACCCTGCCCGCATATCTCAACGCGCTGACGGGGCAGGGTGTTCATATTGTCACGGTCAACGATTATCTTGCGCGCGTAGGAGCCGAGGAGATGGGACGTGTCTATGAGTTTATGGGACTTAAGACCGGTCTTGTTGTTCACGGTCAGAGCGCCGAGGAAAAGCAGGCGGCTTACCGTGCGGACATCACCTACGGAACCAACAACGAGTTTGGCTTTGACTATCTGCGCGACAATATGGCCATCTACCGCGAGCGTATGTCCCAGCGCGGCCACGCCTTTGCCATTGTGGACGAGGTGGACTCCATCCTCATCGACGAGGCGAGAACACCGCTGATCATTTCAGGTTCGGGCGACAAGGCCACGGATATGTACGACCGTGCCGACGCCTTTGTCCGCAAGCTGAAAAAGCTGGTCATCAAGGAGCAGGACACCAAGGAGGAGCTTGACAGTGTCGATGCCGACTACATTGTGGACGAAAAGGCACGAAACGCCATCCTCACCCCGCGCGGCGTGGAAAAGGCAGAAGCCCATTTTGGCGTGGAGGGCTATACCTCGCCCGAAAACGCCGAGCTGGCACATCACATCAACGAGGCCATCCGTGCACACGGTGTCATGCACCGCGACGTGGATTACGTGGTCAACGAGAACGGCGTTGTGATCGTCGATTCATTTACCGGCCGTCTGATGCCCGGTCGCCGCTACTCGAACGGTCTTCACCAGGCTATCGAGGCCAAGGAGCGCGTCAAGATCGAAAAGGAAAACAAAACGCTGGCCACCATTACCTTCCAGAACTATTTCCGTATGTATGAAAAGCTTTCGGGTATGACGGGTACGGCGCTTACCGAGGATCTGGAGTTCCACGAGATCTACGGACTTGACGTCATCGAGATCCCCACCAACAAGCCGATGATCCGTATCGACCACCCCGACGCCGTCTACAAGAGCGTCAAGGGCAAATACGATGCCATCGTACGCCAGGTCATCGCGTGCCACGAAAAGGGACAGCCGGTGCTTGTCGGCACCATCTCGATCGAGAAATCCGAGGAGCTTTCGGCACGCCTTAAGCGCAACGGCATTGCGCACACGGTGCTCAATGCCAAATATCATGAAAAAGAGGCCGAGATCGTCGCGCAGGCAGGTAAGCTTGGTGCGGTCACCATCTCGACCAATATGGCGGGACGCGGCACCGACATTATGCTGGGCGGCAATCCCGAATATATGGCCAAAAACCAAATGCGCAAAATGGGCATTGAGGAGGAGCTGATCGCCGTGGCGACCGGCACCGCCGACGTCGATGACGAGAAGATCAAGGAAGCACGCGCCACCTTTGCCGAGCTATATGCTAAATTTAAAGCCGAGATCGCACCCGAGGCCGAAAAGGTACGTGCCGCAGGCGGTCTGTTCATTCTCGGAACCGAACGCCACGAAAGCCGCCGTATCGACAACCAGCTTCGCGGACGCTCCGGCCGTCAGGGTGACCCGGGTGAATCGCGCTTCTTCCTGTCGCTTGAGGACGATCTGATGCGCCTGTTTGGAAGCGACCGCCTCATCGGCCTTGTTTCCAGACTGGGACTTGACGACGATACGCCCATTGATGCCAAAATTCTGTCGGGCTCGATCGAAACGGCGCAAAAGCACATTGAGGATGCCAACTTCAAGCGCCGCAAAAACGTTCTTACCTATGACGACGTTATGAATCAGCAACGTGCCATCATCTATAAGCAGCGCGGCGAGGTGCTTCGTGGTGAGGATGTTTCCCAGAAAATTCAGAATATGATCGTCACCACCGTTTCGATGGCGGTCGAGCATTTCACCGCCGCCGAGTCCACGGCTGACTGGGACTTCGATTCCCTGCGCGGCATTCTTGGCGGTCTGCTCTGCACCGACGAGGACTTCCGCTATACGGCGGAGGAGCTCAAAACCCTTGACCGTACCGAGATCCGTGATATGCTCTGCGATCGCGCCCTTGATCTGTATCGCAGCAAGGACGAGCTGTTTGGTGCGGAGAGCTTCCGCGAGATCGAGCGCGCCATCCTTCTGCAAGCGGTCGACCGCAACTGGATGGAGCACATCGATATGATGGACGATCTCAAGAGCAGCATCGGTCTGCAGGCGTACGCGCAGAGAGATCCCGTCAACGAATACCGTATGCAGGGTGCAGATATGTTTGACGCTATGGTCGAGGACATTCGCGAGACCACCGTCCGCATGGTGCTTTCGGCTACCCCCAAGGCTCCCGTGATCAAGCGCGTGGAAATCGCCAAGCCCACGGCGGAGGGATTTGACGGTGAGGCCGTCAAGCGCACCGTGGTTAAGCGTGCCGCCGACAAGGTAGGCCCCAACGATCCCTGCCCCTGCGGCAGCGGTAAGAAATACAAAAAATGCTGCTTGCTGAATGAAAAGGAGCAATAATGGGCTTCGGACTGCTTTTTCTCGGCTATTTTATCGCCACACTGATGTCCAACCACCCGTACGGCTGGGCGACACAGATCGTCGGCTTTTATCTCATCTTTCTGGCACTCGCAAGGCTCTGGGAGTACAAGCACAGCTTTAAGCGTTGCCTGTGGCCGCTGGTGCTTATGACACTCTGCCAGGCCTTTCTCGGATTTCGATATCTTTTTGGCGAGACGCAGGCGAATGACATTGTTTCTCTGTTTGAATCCATTGAGATCGACAGCCTTGTAAACGTCGTGTTCGTCACCGTGCTTATGGTCTTTCACTTTCTTCTTTTCTCGTCGATCCGCGAGATCGCACTTGACGTGGAGGACGAGCTGATCGTAAAGCTGGCACGCCGAACCTTCTGCATCGTTGCCGTATACTTCTTTTTCAACATCACCGTTGCCTTTCTTCCCCGCACGGGCTCTGCGATGCCGACGCTGACGCTCATTTTGGTGCTGGCCGGTATCCTCTATCCCCTCTTTGTCCTGCATCTGCTTTTCCGATGCTACGCACGCATCTGCGCCCCCGAGGACAAGGAAATGGTGCAAAAGCCCTCACGCTTCGCCTTTATCAACCGGATGCGTGAAAAGCGAGAGAACGCGGATGACCGTATCGAGGAAATGTTCAAAAAGTCGAATTCCAAAGAAAATCAAAAGAAATGAGGTGATTGCCTTGGTCAAGGAAAGAAAAAAATTGGGTCTTGGCCTTTTGCCCCTTGCCGCGATCTTTCTCTTCAATCCCCCGATCGGCGGCTTTGTGGACCCGTTGCCCGACGTCATCGCCTATCTTCTGCTTTTTGCGGGGCTTCGCAACCTCGGTGACCTCAATTACCATATGGAGGAAGCGCTTGCGTCCTTTCGCCGCATGATCGTTGTCAGCGCCTTTCAGTTGCTTTCGTTTTTCTGGCTGTTCGGCGTTTCCTCGCCTAAGGAGCGCCCCGTGTCCATTCTTTTGGTCGTCTTTACCGTTTCCGCGCTTGAGATCCTCTTTGCCATGAAGGGCTTTCGGGAAATGTTCGAGGGCTTTTTGTACCTGGGCTCACGCCACGGCTCAAGCGCCGTTTTTGCAGGCAGCCGCTCGGAGCGCGACAAAAACGCCACCGAAAAAACCGCGTTCTTCACCTCGCTTTTTATCGTAGTCAAGGCGCTCTTTCCCCTGCTCCCCGAGTTTGCCTCGCTGACCATCGGCACCTACAACGACCACAACCCGCTTTGGTTCCTTTACGATTACATCTCGCTTCTGAGAACCTTTGCCATCCTGCTCTTTTTGCCGTTCGGCATTGCCTGGCTGATCAAATTCACAAAATACATCCGCTCGCTGATGCAGGACGCGCCGTTTTTGGATGCGCTTACCGAGAAATACCGCGCCGAGGTCCTTCCCAAGGAGGATCTGTTCCTCAGACGCGCCATTCGCATCGGCACCGTCATTCTCAGCATCGGCATCTGCCTTTCTCTTGACGTGTATATCGACTACATCAGCGTATTCCCGGATTTCCTTTGCCCCATCGTGCTTCTTATCGGCTTTTTCGCCCTGAGATCGTATACGAAAAGGGATGCTCGCTTTCCCATCCTTGCCGTAGCCAATCTGCTTTCCTCGGCGGCGGTCTATTTCTATTCGATCTATTTTTACGATCATTTTACCATGTCATTGGCGCTCTATGCAGAAAAAGCACTTTTGGCCTATTACACCTTCTGTGTTCTCAAAATCACCGATCAGATCTTCTTTATGGCCATGATGCTTGCCCTGCTTCCGTCGCTCAGGCACATCATCGAAAACTATACCGGCTTTGCGCCGCTGAATGCAGGCAACTTTAACAGCGAGGACAAGCTCCGTTACGTGCACGGAACGCTGAACAGGCGCGTAAACGTTTTGTTTGCTCTGTCCATTCTCGCCGCCGTTGGCAGCATCTTCTACATCCTGTTTGTCCGCACGCTTTCCTTTGCCTGGTGGGTGGAATTTTTGACCTGCCTTGCTCTTGTATTCTATTTCACGACAACGCTTCGTGCCATTACGGACGAGGTAGAATCCAAATATTTACTTTCTTAGGGGGACTGTTATGATGAATCACGATCCGCAAAAGCTTCACCACGAGATGCTGAAGGTGCTTTCGCCCCAAATGCGCTACACAGGTGAGGGCTCATTTGCCGACTGGCAGAAAAAAGCGCGTGCCCGTCTCGCCTCACTTCTGGGGCTTGACAAGCTGGCGCCCGCCGAAAGCGATTGCTTTACAATAGAGTCCGAGACCGACTGCGATACCTTTACCGATTACCGGATCACCTTCCAAAGTGAGGAGGGATACTACGTTCTCTGCAATCTCTGGGTTCCCAAGGGAAAGGCGGGCAAAATCCCGATGGTCATTTGCTTGCAGGGACATTCCAAGGGCTATCACATCTCGCTCGGCAGACCCAAGTTTCCGGGCGATGAGAATACCATTGCCGGCGGCGATCGCGACTTTGCCGTACAGATCGTAAAGGAGGGCTACTGTGCCCTGGCCATTGAGCAGCGCTGCTTTGGCGAGTGCGGCGGCACCGAAAAGGGGCCCGGCTGCAACGTCCCTTCTCTTTCGGCGCTTCTGTTTGGGCGCACCACGATCGGGGAGCGCGTGTTTGACATCCAGCGTGCCATCGACCTGATTCCCAAGCATTTTCCCGTGGTGGATGCCGACAAGATCGCCTGTATGGGCAACTCAGGCGGTGGCACAGCCACCCTCTACGCCGCAGCCATGGAGGAACGCATTAAGCTGGCAATGCCCTCCTGCGCCCTTTGCACCTACAAGGATTCCATCGGTGCAATGCTTCATTGCACCTGCAATTTTGTGCCCAACATCGCGCTTGATTTTGATATGGGCGACCTTTGCGGCCTGATTGCTCCAAGATCTCTTATTGCTGTTTCGGGTGCGCAGGACAACATCTTCCCGCACCACGGCGTTGCCGAGTCAATTGAGGTTGCGGGAACCTACTACCGCGCCGCCAAAAATCCCGATGGCTGCGCTTGGATCGAGGGCCCCGAGGGACATCGCTTCTACGCCGACCTCTCCTGGCCGGTCTTCCATAAAATGTTCGATTGATAGCAAAAGGACCCGAAGCCAAGGCTTCGGGTCCTTTTTTTATTTCTTCACCAATTTCAGGATCTCATCAAAAATACGGCGATTGGCATCGGTATCGGCAAAGTCCTTCACCAGAAGCTCCATTCTCTGCCTTTCGTTTTGACGGAACAGGTAAAATTCTATGTTCTGCAAAAGCAGCGAGGGGGTGAGAGATTCCTCTTCCAAAAGACACGCCGCACCGGCATCGGCCAGCACCTTGGCATTCATATACTGGTGGTTGTCGGTCACGTGAGGCGAGGGGATCAGAATAGCGGCCTTGCCCATCATGGCAAGCTCGGAGATGGTCATAGCGCCCGCACGGCAGATCACAAGATCGGCCGCTGCCATACGAAGCGGCATATCAAAAATGTATTCTTTAAGGCAAAGATTTTCTTTTCCCGAAAGACCAAGCTCTTCAAAGCGGGCCCTTGTTCCCTCAAAATCACGGCTTCCCGCCGCGTGCTCCAGAATAACCTCAGGATGTTTTTTTGAAAACTCCGCCATCACGCTTACCATAGTCTCATTGAGAAACTCCGCGCCGCCGCTTCCGCCATACGAAAGAACGAAAAGCGCATCCTCCGGGATTCCAAGCTGCCGTCTGGCAGTCATCCTGTCAACCTGAGAAAAGGCACTCCTGAGCGGATTGCCCACCGTCACCACTTTTTCCTTGCACTTCAATTCATCCTTGGTCTTTTCAAAATTGACAAGAATTCTGTCCACGTGCTTTTGCAGACGCTTGACCGCCATACCCGCCTTGGCGTTGGATTCGTGCACCGCGCACGGGATCTTCAGCATCGCCGCGGCTCTGAGAACCGGCCAACAAGCGTAGCCGCCCGTACCGATCACAACGTCGGGCTTGAATTCCTTTAAGATCGGTCTTGCCTTGTAGGGCGAAACCAAGGCGGTATAAATGGCCTTGATATTGGAAAGCGAAAGCGAGCGTCGAATGCCGCGCGACTCCACAAAGCGGATCTCGTATCCCTCCCTGGGCACAAGCTCCCCCTCCTTGCCGCGCTTTGTGCCGACAAACAGGATCTCGGCATCGGGAATGTTGTTTTTGATGGTGTTGGCAATGGCAATGGCGGGATTGATGTGACCGCCCGTTCCACCGCAGGTCATAAGTACTCTCATTTGCTTTCCCCTTTTTGTATA
>CAJGDZ010000092.1 GCA_904502055.1 uncultured Clostridia bacterium
AAAATCCCCTTTGTCGCCTCGTTATTGGCAAGATGGTTGGATACCGTGCGACACTCGGCAAACAGTGTTTCAAGCGAAACGGGCGTTACGCCAAGCGCCTGTGCCTTTTCCTTTGACAAGAACGGGTCAAAGACCAAAACCTCAAGCCGATACGCCTTCAGCATCTCCGCCACAAGCGAGCCGATCATACCGCAACCGATAAGGCCCACCTTTTCTTTGTAATTGCCGATGCAAGCCGCCTTGAGCGCCTGCGCATCCTCAAGACGCTTTTCCGAAAGAAGCCGCGTTTGGGTAAAGAAGCCCTTGCCGGCCAAAAGAATCTGCGCCACGGCGTATTCGGCCACGGGCACGGCGTTGGCCGCCCACGCGCTGAACACCTTGACTCCGCAATTTAAGAAGGGGCGCGCAAAGGCCTGCACCGTACCCGCGGCGTAAAACACACATTTTAAACTTGGCAGACAGGTCTTGATCTGCTCCTCGGTAAGCACGGGCATCCCCCAGGTGGAGAAGAGGATCTCAACCTCCGCAAACCGCTCGGGATCACTCAGAAGATTGGCTTTTTTATATACGTTCTCGTCAAGCGCTGTCACCTCTCGAAGCATTTGTACGATGCTCTCATCGTACACGCGGCGGCAGGTTTTTGTGTTTTCATTTAAAAAGATCGCTTTCATATTTCGATGATCCTCCTTAAAGCCTCCGCCTCTTCGGCAAGCGTGGATAACTGACCGTCGGGCATAAACTCCAGCAAAAGCGTGCGCGATGCGCCCAATTTTTGAAGATACCCTTGCCATTCCTCAATTCCCTCGTTCAGCGAAAATTTTTGCTCGCCCTTCCACTGAAATACGTGGATATGGTGGGTGAAAGGGGCAATCGCCTCGGCGTAGACAAGATTTTCTTGCACGCTCTGCCACTGAAACGGCTGCCAATACATACGAAAGTGCTCGGAATTCACCTTTTCCATCAACCAAAGCGCATCCGAAAGATGCTCGGTAAAGGATTTTCGGTGGCACTCCATGCAAAGAATAACGTCCTCCTCCTCGGCGATGCATGCCGCCAAGCGACACTCCGCCAAAAACGCCTCTCGCTCATCCCCCGTCATCTCAGCACCGCTTTTTTTCCCGCACCAAAGACGAAGAATGTTCGTACCAAGCGTTTTGGCGGCGGCAATATACCCAACGAGCTCCTCGGCGGGCGTCTCCCCGATATAGAAATACGTACCGTAGGACGAGCATTCGATGCCAAATTCCTTTTGAAGTGCGACAAGCTCCAAAAGGCGCTCCTTATTGCCAAAGGGCGCGTGCACGTCGCTTCCCCATTCAATGTGCGTAAGCGAGGCTTGCTTCATCGCTTCCAAAATTTCGCGCGGCGAATTCCTTCGGAAGGACACCGAAACCAAGCCCAATTTATATTTAGTTTCTCCCATCTTCAAGCTCCTTCTTTTTTCTTGCCAAAAGTGTCTCGAACCAAAGCTCAGGCTCGGGCATTTGGGAGATCGGCCGGAGTGAGGATGCCTTCCCTCTCGTAACCGTTCTCGTCTCTCTCGGCTTTTGTATTTTCCCCGCAGGCAGGCGGTCAACAAGCGCCGATCCGTGTGTGCCGACCTCGGCCGCAGAGCAAAGCATAGCCGAAAGCACGGCACGCTGTGTCAGCACCATATCGTAAAGTTTGAAGGCATCTGCCGTCTCTTCAGACGAACCGATTCGGACGATCTCGAAGAAATCGCAATATAGCGTTTCCACCTTTTCAAGCAAGGCTTTCATGCCGCTTACGCTTCGGTCAAAGTCGGCCACGCGGCTCATTTCGGTCTGTATTTCATCCCGAATTGCCGAAAGATTGCTTTCTCCCTGCCGAAGCACGGGTGCCGCATATTTCGGCTCGGCATATGCCTTTTCCGATTTTTTCGCGATGTGCTCCGCGGCTCTCAAGCTTCCTACCTGCGTGGAATTGAGCGCGCTTCCGCCCGGGCGGTACACGCCGAAGGTGCCGGCCGCCTCGCCGGCCACGTAAAGCCCCTCGACCTCACTCTGCCAGTTGGCATCCACCGTTACGCCGCCGTTGCAATGCTGCGCGCAGACGGCAATTTCCAAAAGCTCGGTATACAGATCGATGCCGTGGTCGGCATATAGCTCAATGGCACCAAGATTCATTTTGACAAGACGCTCAATGGGCGTTCCGAAAAGCGCTCCCGAGCGCTCCAGATATTCGTAAGCCTCGGTGGGAAGAACGTCAAATCCCCTCTCCAGCCCTTTTGGATTTTCCGTAAAATCGAGGTACACACGATTTCCCTTTTTGATCTCGTCGGCGACCAAAAGATCTACCTTCGATGAGCCCTCCACCTTCCTTACGTCAAAGGGCCACTGGTAGCCCTTGAGGAAGATAAGCCCAAGCGAGTCCTCACCAAGCGCCTCGTACAAAAATTCGCGTGCGTTGCCCTCTCGGTCTACCGACAGATAGCGCGGCAACACCTGCTGATAGGTGCCCGACAGATTCCAACGGAACTTGGTGCTGGCGATGCCGTATTGCCACTCCTCCATATTGGAGAGCGAAGCGCCGGCTTCGATCGCAAGTCCCGTCGCGCCATGTTGGCTCTCGGGATAAACGGTATTCTTATAGATACCTGCAGGACCACCCGTGCAGAGAATGACGTTTTGACAAGCGATGACCGCGATCTCGCCCGTCACCGTATCCGCATAGGCAACGCCCGTCACCTTGCCGTTTTCGGTTAAAATTTGAATGGCTCTCTTGAAATCAAGAATCTCAATTCCCTTGGAAAGCACCGAGCGCTCCAGCGCCTCGGTCATATATTTTGATGTGAGAGGCCCACAGGACGTGGCACGTGTTCTCGGGTCGTGATCGGTCTTGTAGCCCGCATATTCTCCGAACTCGTTGGTCGGGAACGGCACCCCCAGCTCCACCAGGCGCATAAAGCAACGTACCGAGTACGCCGCCTCGCAAAGCGCGTGCTCGCCCATGACGCCGCCGCCCGAATACAGCGTCTCTGCCATCTCGCGCACACTATCGCCGTCGGCACCGCAAAGCGAGAGCTTATAATAGGTCTGCTTGTCGCTCCCCGTGTTTCTCGAGGTGCCCATAAAGCGACCTTCGGTGAGAATGGCAATGTCCTTGACTCCAAAGTCATAAAGGCGGTCGGCGGCATTATAGCCCGCACAACCCGTACCGATAATGATCGTGTTATATTGTTTTTTCATTATGTTCACAGCTTTCTGATGTGCATTCCGCCGTCCAAAATAAAGGACTGACCTGTGGTGTAGCCAAAGGTGCCGTCGCAAAGCGCCACCACCGCCTTAGCAATGTCCTCGGGGCTTCCCCAACGGCCAAGCGGAACAAGTCCGTCTGCAATGAGCGCGTCATACTTTTCCTTGACCGCCGCCGTCATACCCGTGGCGATGATGCCGGGACAGATCTCGTTGACCAAAATCCCCTCCGCCGCCAATCGATCGGCAAACAGCTTTGTGATCATCGAAACACCTGCCTTGGAGATGCAATATTCGCCGCGACTGGTGGAGCTTGTGTACGCCGAGCAGGACGAGATGTTAACGATGGCTCCTCCCTTTCCCTGCTTTACCATTTGGTTTGCCACCGCCTGCGTCAAAAAAAGCGTTCCCTTGGTGTTGATGCCCATAACGAAATCGTAGCTTTCCTCGGTCATCTCCAGAATGTCGCGGCGCACCTTGGGGGCCACACCCGCCACGTTGACAAGGGCAAAAAGCTCTCCCTTTTGCACCGCCGTATCCACAAGAAGTCCTCTCGATTCGGCGCACGAAAGGTCACCCTTAACGTAAGTAAATTCATATCCGTCAAACGCCGCAAGGTCGGCAGCATCGATCACGTCCATACCAACCACCGCGTATCCTGCGCGACAAAGTGCAAGCGCGCTTTCCTTTCCGATACCGCCCAAAACTCCCGTAACAATTGCCGTTTTCATTTTTGAATCTCCTTATAAAGATTTCTGTAATATTCGTTGAACACCGCGCAACCCGAAACCTTTTGGTTTCGCATCAGCTCGGTGCATTTGGAGCAAGCCAGGCAGCATTTTTTTGCCTCGAAGCGTCCTTCCAGCCATTCCTTGTAGAACAAGGGATAAGCCAGCCACATTCTGCCGTAGCCCACAAGGTCGCAGATCCCTTCCCGAAGCTGCCTTTCGGATTGCTCGATCAGATCCTCCCGGTAATAGGAAAGCCCCGATCCGACCACGGTAAGCTTCGGAAAACGCTCCTTGATGTGCTTCTCGATCGTGACAAAGCGTGAAAGGCCCTCCGCAGCAGACTCCGGCGGTGTATACGCCCCCTTGCGGTACGGACGGTTGACGTGCGGATTGTAATACGGGTTGCCAAGTGTGACATTGAGCATCTGCAACCCCTCGCCTACAAGCATTTCAAGCAGACGGTCGGGCTCGCGAAGATCCACCTCGTTTTGCTCGGTCGTACCGAAGCCGTAGGGCCTTGGCACCATATCCACAATACTGATGCGCGCTGTCAGAAGACTCTCGGGCGGAAGCACCGCCTTTACCGCACGGAAGCAGTCCATATACAAGCGCGTGCGGTTTTCAAAATCTCCGCCATATCGACCCTCTCGCGTAAAGGCGGACAAAAGCTCCTGCAGAAGGTAGCCGTGGCAGGACTTGACGTCCACGCCGTCAAAGCCGGCTTCGACCGCAAGCCTTGCCGATGCCGCGTACATTTCGGGCAGAGTATCGAGATATTCGTCACTCACGATATTTTCATCGGTAACCGGCCGTTTTTCCTCATAGATCGGGTGACGGTAAGCAATCATGGGAGTGATGCTTTGCCGACCCGAATGAGTAAGCTGGAGAATGAATCGAGGCCTTACCCCGCACTCTGCCTCGGCCACACGGCGCATCTCATCAAGAAGCGCCTTGAATTTGGGCAAATTCTGTGGGGTCAGCATCATCTGTCCCACATTGGTTCTCCCCTCGGGACAGACCGCATTGGCCTCAAACCAGATGAGACCCGCACCGCTCTTCGCACCCTTTATGTATTTTTCCCGTGTCAGCTCGCTCGGACTTCCGTCGAGGTTGCAATCACATCCCTCCATGGGCTGAAGCACCACACGGTTTTGAATGGTTTGCTTGCCGACTTGAATGGAATTCTGAATCATTTTCAATACATCCTTTCGGTTTTTACAATAACATTTTATCACGAAACAAAAGCAATTTCTATATTAAAATTTGCAATATATATTGCTTTTCTTGCAAAAATGCGGTAAAATAGAGAAAAAGGAGGGGAAACGCCGTGACTTACGCATTCAAGACCGAGACCTTTGAATTTGAATATATCAAGAGCACCATCGACAGTACGGTGCTTTGGGAAAATCACTGTCATGCGCGCTTTGAGATGCTTGCCGTGCTTGAGGGCAATATCAACATCGTGCTTGAAGGACGGAGCTACCGCCTGACCGAGGGTGAGAGCATCCTCATTCCGCCGCTTGCCTACCACACCGTTACCGCCAACCGCAAGGGCGCTTACCGACGGATCACGGCAATGTTTGATCCCGAGACCATCCCAAAGGTCCTACGCCCAAGGCTTCTGAATAAAGACACCGCCATCCTATCCACGTCTCCGCAGATCCGCGACCTGAAAAAGATCTGCAAGGAAAAGCAAGCCGATTTTTACGCGCCGCTCGCCAATAGCTTGATGATACAGATCCTTTATAACCACGCGCAGACAGAGCTGGCCGACAGCGAAACCGAGGAGGACGGATTTTTGACAAGGATCCTTGCCTATATCGAGACACACCTTTGCGAAAAGATCACGCTCGACGATCTGGCTCGCCATAGCTCACGCTCCAAGTCCTCGGTATGCCACCTCTTTGAGGAAAAAATGAAGGTTTCCCCCAAGCAGTATATTCTGCAAAAGAAAATGGCCTATGCCGCAGGATTGATCCGCGACGGGCAAACCCCCACAAGCGTTGCCGTACAGGTGGGATACGACAATTACAGCGATTTCTACCGTATGTACCAAAAGCATTTCGGTATCAGCCCCGCGAGCAAAAACGAACTGCAGGCAAAAAACCCGTAACGCCCACACATCGACCGTCAAACGCAAAATCACATCGTCTTGAACCGAACGCCCCGCTCTCAATAAATCGAATCATCATTGATTTTTGCACCGCATCGAAGCAATATACTTGACATCTCCGCGCACATACGAAACATCAAATCCGCTTGTTCTTCATATTCCTTTGTATCGATAAATCCATTACGATTGGCAATACGCGCGATCTGATTTATGTTAATACCGATCTTTACAAACTCACGGCTTAACCGCATATATTCATCCGGTGGGAATGCCACAAGATGAGCTCCTGCCAAAAGCTGACGAATAAAATTACTGTTGGTACATTTACAAGCCTTCGCAAAAAGTTGAAACTTTTCGTATTCTTCATCGTCAAGATATGCCTTTATCAGATGCCGCTTTTGTTCTTCGGGTTTGACTGTTCCTTTTATTAAGTTTTGTGAGCTATATAATAATGCCGTAGACAGTAAGCGAAAAGACGGAAGCACATCAAACGATCAGAGCAAAAAGTTTGATGTTCCGTTCTTCCCGTTTTGACTCTTGTATAATTACTTCACAAGTGCAGCAAAAAACATTTTATTTGCAAAGCGCTCAACAACAAAAATGGAGGATTTTATCATGGCAAAAACCACTTGGAGACTTAAAATTGACGGAGCAACCGACAACCTTGGAATCTTTAAAACAAAAGAAGAAGGCATTGACGTCGCTTTCAGACTCATTTCCGAAAAGTTTAGCAGCATCTCTGAAACCATTGATGAGGTACTGAAACAGAGACATACCAAAGCCGGCAGATCTCTTATTGAAAAATTTAAGGATATTAAGAATCTGAGAT